>NZ_JBSGEQ010000030.1:0-119489 GCF_053602975.1 Nocardia sp. NPDC004278 | reverse complement strand
GTGGGTCGCCTGGGGCGGGTAGTTCGGTGTCGGAGGTGCGCCGTCCAGTGGCTGAGGCTTGCGACTGCGTCGCATGCGCTTCGACGACTCGGACGCGAGACGGGGCCGCGAACGGTCGCTCGTAAGACTCGCTCCGTGGTGGGTCGCCTGGGGCGGGTAGTTCGGTGTCGGAGGTGCGCCGTCCAGTGGCTGAGGCTTGCGACTGCGTCGCATGCGCTTCGACGACTCGGACGCGAGACGGGCCGCGAACGGTCGCTTGTAAGACTCGCTCCGTGGTGGTCAAGGTTGTGCGGGGCGGTTGCCGGGGGCGGTTGGTGATACGGGACCATAGTCGGGAAGAACGGTCCGGTTGTCGGTGTTGATTAATAGGCGCTGAGCCACCACAGTGCGATCGGCCAATTGATTCGAGGAGTCCAGGACGTGTCATCACCGAAGTCCCTGCCGCCGCTGGTCGAACCGGCCGCGGAGCTGACCAAGGACGAGATCGCCCGCTATAGCCGTCATTTGATCATTCCGGATCTGGGCGTCGACGGGCAGAAACGTCTGCAGAACGCCAAGGTGCTGGTGATCGGTGCTGGCGGCCTCGGCTCCCCCGCACTGCTCTACCTTGCAGCCGCCGGTGTCGGCACGCTGGGCATTGTCGAATTCGACGAGGTCGACGCCTCCAATCTGCAGCGCCAGATCATCCACGGCGAATCCGATATCGGCCGCCCGAAGGCCGATAGCGCGCGCGATTCCATCCTGGAGATCAACTCCGGCATCGATGTCCGGCTGCACAAGATCCGCCTGGAGCCGGAGAACGCCGTCGAGCTGTTCGCCGAATACGACCTGATCGTCGACGGCACCGATAACTTCGCCACCCGCTACCTGGTCAACGATGCCGCGGTGCTGGCGGGCAAGCCCTACGTCTGGGGCTCCATCTACCGCTTCGAGGGCCAGGTCTCGGTCTTCTGGGAGGACGCACCCGACGGCCGCGGCATCAACTACCGCGATCTCTACCCGGAGGCCCCGCCGCCCGGCATGGTGCCCTCCTGCGCCGAGGGTGGCGTACTCGGCGTGCTGTGCGCCTCCATCGGTTCGATCATGGTGACCGAGGCGATCAAGCTGATCACCGGCATCGGTGAGCCGCTGCTCGGCCGTCTGATGGTCTACGACGCACTGGATATGAACTACCGGACCATCAAGCTGCGCCGCGATCCGGAGCGTCAGCCGATCACCGAACTGATCGATTACGAGGCGTTCTGCGGTGTGGTCTCCGAGGAGGGGCAGGCCGCGGCCGCGGGGTCGACGATCACCGCGCGCGAACTCAAGGAGCTCATCGATGCGGGCAAGGAAATCGAGCTCATCGACGTCCGCGAACCCGTCGAATGGGACATCGTGCATATCGACGGCGCCAAACTGATCCCGAAGGATCGGTTCCTCTCCGGTGAGGCGCTCGCGGATCTGCCACAGAACCGGCCGATCGTCCTGCACTGCAAGACGGGTATCCGCTCGGCCGAGGTGCTCGCGGTGCTCAAGAGCGCGGGCTTTTCCGACGCCACGCACGTGCAGGGTGGCATCGTCGCCTGGGCCAACCAGGTGGACAAGTCACTGCCGGTGTACTGAGTCCGACCGCGCCTACCTGCTCGGCGCGGCGTCTCTGTCCGCATTGACCCCCAGCGGTACCGTACGGCCGTGACTTCTGTGGAACCCCCCGAGCACGTGCGCGCCACGTTCGGTCTGCGCGAAGTGACCCCGGTTTCCCTGGGAGACTGGGACGGCGGCTGGCGATTCGGTGATGTGGTGCTGAGCCCGGTCGCCGACCATGCCAGGGCGGCATGGTCGGCGAAGACTCGCGAAACCCTGAAGGTGGACGGTCTACGCCTGGCTCGCCCGGTGCGTGCCACCGACGGCCGCTATGTCGTATCCGGTTGGCGCGCAGACACATATCTGGAGGGTGTGCCGGAGCCGCGGCACGACGAAGTCGTCTCGGTATCGCTGCGACTGCATCAGGCCACCGCCCAACTCGAACGTCCGCGCTTCCTGGTCCAGCCGCCGACCGCGCCCTGGGTGGATGTGGATGTATTCGTGGCCGCCGACCGCGCCGCCTGGGAGGCGGTGCCGCTGCGCAGTCTGCACGCGGGCGGGACGCCGTCTGCGACCTCGCCGGACGGTCAGCGCAGTTTGGAACTCATCGGCCAATTGGCGACGCTGCGCAAACCGGTCCGAACACCTGCCCAACTGGTCCACGGGGATCTGTTCGGCACCGTTCTGTTCGCCGGAGTATTCACTCCCGGTCTTACCGACATCACGCCGTATTGGCGACCGGCGCCATGGGCCGCCGGTGTCATCGTCATCGACGCACTCGCGTGGGGTGGTGCCGACGACGGTCTGCTCGAGCGCTGGTCCGATCTCTCCGAGTGGCCGCAGATGTTGTTGCGCGCGGTCATGTTTCGGCTTGCAGTGCATGCGTTGCATCCGCGATCCACCCCGGACGCATTTCCAGGGTTGGCGCGCACCGCGGATATGGTTCGATTGATGCTATGACGACCACTGAACACTGGCAACTGTCCAGTGATCCGATTCCGGCCATGTGCCGAACCGGTTGCTCTATGCTCTGACAACCGCCATTGGATTCGGCGGTCACTTCAAGCTCTGCGGGCCGCCGAATGCTCCGTGGTTGCCCGTGCTCCGAAAATAGTTGTTCTATTTCGGAAATACCGGGCAGTTGGTTTGGGGATACCGGAATGGGACTTTTGTGGGGCCGCATTGCGGTGGTGTCCGTGCTATTTTGACGTTCGCAGCAGCGAGGTGGATGAGCGCCGCCTGCGACATGGGGTGAGGACGGCGGCAGGTGAGAATCCAACCGAGACAACAGATTCTGGATGTGTGGCGGGCGCTGGTCGATGCGTGCTGGGATGCGAAGTCCTGGCGCTGGGACGGTGTGATGCCGGCCAATTCCATCAGCGATTCCGAGCAGTTGCTCTGCCTGCTCTATCCCGCAACCGAGATCGAGACCTTCGCTCTCGACGAACCGGATCGCATGGAGGAAGACGTCGTTTCGGTCCTCGGCGGCAAGCTGGGCGATCCGAAGCAAATCGGCACCTTCATAGTGTCGCTGCTCGAGGAGTACATCGAGCACAATACGCGCGAGGACGGACAGCCGAACTTTTCGGCGGGTAGTTATCTGCGTTCCGGTGAAAAGCGCGAACCCACTGAGGAACAGCGCAAGATCGAGGTTGTCGACTCGTATTCGATGTCGCTGACCGTCTGCATGGCGGGTCTGCGTTTCCTGCGCTCCTTCGAGCGTACTGCGCGCGGGCGGCTGAAAGACCGGATCGAGGAGCTGTCCGGCCAGCTGAGCATGCGACTCACCGCCGCGATGACGGGCCTGGTCCGTAGTTTCGTCGTCAATACGGTGCGGCCGAAATCCCCTGAGGGACAGGCGATGCTCGGCATGCTGAATCAGACCGGCATGTCCGAGGATGCTCTGCTCCAGGGGGTGCGCAGCAGCTTGTCGCGGGTCAGGGCGCGACTGCGCAGCGATGTCACCCTTGGCCAGGAAGAGACGGTCAAGGAGCTCGAGGACGAGAACCTGCTGTTCGAATGCGGCTGGAGCTGGGGGATCGCGCGCGACGCCAGCCCGGTCAAGTTCGTCACCGAAAACATCGGAGGCCAAACGGGAATCGCCGATCCGCGCCCCTACCTCTACTTTACGATCGTCGCGCTGGACGGCATCAATGACCTGGTCTCGCCGCGTACCGGTGAGCTCGGCCTGCTGGACGAGACCCAGCATCGGTTGGCCCAGGCGTTGCGTACCCGCTGGGAGCTGACCCAACGCTATTGGTCCACGATCGCGCGATTCGGCTCGGGCAGTTGGCCATTGGAGGACATTCCATGGCGGACTTCCGACGGTGAGCAGTCGGACTACTTCAGTCTCATCGTGTCGGCTGTGCTGATCCAAGACCTCGTTGCCCGCACCGCTTCCGACGACGATCTGACAAGGGCGGTGGCCATTTTCGACGAGTTGGCCGGGCGTGGCCGAATCATCCGTCGAGCCGCCGGGGACGATCCCGCTGTCCAGCTGCACACACCCGGGGTGCGGCTGACGCTGCGGGGCAGTGAGTCGGTCGATAGCGGTCCGGTGCTGCAGTGGGAGGTTTCGGACTTCTCGGCGGTGCTGCTCAAGCGAATGCTGCAGGCGGCCCGGTTGTCCAACAATGTCGCGGCCCGCGACAAACTGATGGAATTGTCCAAATCGGCGATGGAGCATCTCGATCGGCGCATGCTCCGGGCGGGTGCGGCGGGGTTGTGGGACGATCCGGCGGGCGTATTCGGCGTCAATGGCGATCCGACGGTGACCGAACCTTCTTGGTATATGACCGAGCGAGTGGTCGAGTGCCTGGTGGCCGCGGATCGGACCTATCGGGAACCCCCGCCCAATTGGACCGAATTGCAGACGGTGGCGCGGGTCACCCTGAATACCGCCGAGCACCGGTTCCATCAGGAAATGCTCGGCATCAGCATCGATGACAAATCGCCCCGGCGTAAGACGCTCAACCGCGTCGAGGAACATATCGACGAGGCCAGGCAGCAGATTCGCGAGGATGCCGCGACGACGCTCGTGCATACCCTCGATGCCCTGCGCGAACTCGACGGTCTGGCGACCGGGCGCCGCGACGCGACCAGGAACGTCTGAGCACATGATCGTGTTCGCGACTTCGGATAAGGGCGGCACCGGCCGTTCGGTAACCAGCTGCAATCTGGGCTACCGCATGTGCGTCAAGGGTAAGCGAGTCGCCTATCTGGACTTCGACTTCGGTTCGCCGACCGCGGGTGCGTTGTTCGAGATCAGTGGCGCGGAGCGTGGGGTCCCCGACAATGCCGGGCTGCATTCGTATTTGCAGGGGAAAACCGGGGTCGCCACCCGAATCGACGTGCGGGACAGCACCGATCGTCACCAGCTGCGCAAATTGCGAACCAGGACGGGCAAACTGGTCCTATTGCCCGGTGATTCCGGTGGCGCGGAGTTCAAGCAGATCGACAACGGCATCGTCGCGAAATGCGCCCAGCTGCTGCTGGAGGTGGATCAGAGTTTCGATGTGTGCATCGTCGACCTCAGCGCGGGTCGCTCGGTGGCCATGGAGCTCGCACTGAAGGCGACCGCGCTACCGCAGCTCGCCGAACGGATGGTGCGCTGGTTGGTATTTCACCGGTGGACCCGCCAGCACATCATCGCGGCGCACGGATTGGTGCGCGGCGAGCATGGCTTATTGGACGGCGGCAAGAGGGTCGGGCATGATCCGGATGCGTTACTGGACCGGGTCCGATACATACGCACCGCGGTGCCGGTGCTGAACGATGAGACCGAGGGATCAGGGCCGCAGGCCGCGTGGCTGCACGAGCAGCACACCGAACTGAAGCGCCTGGCACTGACGAACAAGGTCGGCGCGAGCGCGCTGCTCGGGGAGACACCGGTTGAACCGATCCTGCAATGGCGCGAACAGCTGATTCTGGATATCGATGTGGATAGGAAAATCGCCAACAGGGCGACCGTCGAGGCTTTCGAAAAGCTAGCCGATCGCGTGCTCGATCCCGCGAGCTGGAAGCCAGTCTGAACCGACGGCTCTCGAGAACAACATCCTGGAAAGGGATTTCGAGCACAGTGGATAATGTCCCGGGCTACATCGAGGCGACCGAGCGCACGCGGGTCGCCAAGGTACCGCTGTCCCATTTATCCATCGAGGTGGGACATTTCTACATGAACGACCTCAGCAATGGCGAGGAAAGGATTCGGGCACAGTTTCGCCGGATCGTTCCGTTGGTCCGGGCCTTCACCGAGGCCGCGAAGGACGAATTCGGACCGCGGGCCAGGGTCAGCACCTGCTTTCTCATCGACGACTATTTTCGGTCCGACACCGACCCCGCCGAGATTCTGGACAAGTTGCTGCGCAACGCAGATGAGTGCGGCCTGACCATCGACTATCTCGCCCGCGAGGCGGGATGCTGGGAGGTCCCGGAAACGGGTGACAGTGCCGCGAGCACACCGCGCATCAAGTTGGCCGAGATGGTCCGGTCGCGCATCGTGGCCGAGCCGCCCGAAGGCTCGAACGGTCGCCGGCCCCCCACCGCTGAATCCGGTTGGTTGTGCAATGGTCGCCGTGCCTCCGATGATTCCGAGGGGCAAGCGTTGCACGACGAACCCTATGTGCCACCAGAGGAATTCGGTCGTCGCGAGCATTCTATTTTTCTGGATGTCCAGATGTGGAGCTCGTACGTTCGGAAGGTGAACGGGCGTGACGAGGTATCCATCAAATGGTCCTGTCCGTACCTCGCCTCGATCTGGCAATTGCTGCGCCTGGGAATGCTCCGCTTCAACGGACAGCCGGTGGTCGAACCGCAGCTGTGGCAGCCGAGCGACGGGTGGCCGACCCGGTGGTGGGAGATGCCTGCGGTGCTGCAGCTGAATCCGCGCGCGAAACCCTTTGCCGCCTACCGTTCCCTATCGCTGCTACCGCAGCGATATTTGGGTATCGAGCATGCGGTGCGGGTAATCCTGGACCATGTCCAGCTCGATGCCGAGGTGATCGAGCAGATCGTCGAGCGGGGCCTGGAAGAGGGAATCATCGTGCCGCCCAAGGTGACCGAGCGCCTCACCCATTTCCTGCTGGATGGGTCCTGAGGTGACCGAATCGAATGCGACGGCCGCACGCCGGATACGTGCGGTTCGCGCGACGCCACTCGATCGGGAGCGGCGGCGCGCGCGGGCCGTGCGATTACTCGTCCGCGCCGCCGAGGGGCAGCCGCGCATGCCGGTGCGCCCCTCCGGCCCGCTGATCGCGCTGGGGCAGATCGACACCTGTCTGCTGCCCGCCGCCACCCCGTGGTCGCGCGATGACCTGGAGGGGCTGCTCGAGCTGATGCCGGGTCGCCCGATGCTGTGGCGGGAGCGGCCGATGTCGCTGGCCGTCTCGCCGACCACCGCGGAGGGAGTGGATTGCCTACTGGCCGCTCCGGCGCACCCGAGCGTGCGCGGAATCGGGACGGTCGCGACACGTGCGGTCGTCGTCGGTGGGCGGGTGCTGCAGAGTTCGGCATGGTCCAGTGTGGTGCGGGCCGGCAACGATCAGCGCCGGAACTGGTCTCATTATCTGAGCAAGCCTGGGGTGATCGAGGTGATCTCCAAGGTCAACGCCGAGACCGGTATCCGGCTCGCCGAGGGCTTCCTGGCGGCCGGCGCCGCACCGGCTGGCACCCTCGATCTGGCGTCGATCGTCAACCGGCTGCTCGGCCGCGTCCGCATGAATCCGCATCTCGATCAGAACGTACCCCTGCAGACGGGGACCACACAGCTGCGCTGGGCGGTGCGCATCGATGCCGTGGAACAGCCGCGGGTGGCCTTCCGGTTGCAGAACGATACTGTTCGCACGGTGCTGCTCACCGTGCGCGACGAGGATGAGCTGGCGCAGGCGCAGTGGTTCTGTGAGGATCTCGCGGTGCACGACTGGCTGCTGACCGTCATAGCGGCAGCCCTGGTGCAGTCCGATCTATTCGACCCGGGCAGCGACGAGTCGGTGGCGGTGCTGGCGCCCGTACTACACCATTTGGCACATCTGTGGGTGCCCGGCGCACACACGCCCCGGCCCCTGCGGGTGCTGTGGGCGCAGTTGCAGGAAGACCCCGACTTCACCGCGGACCGACAGGGGTTGATCGACCAGGTGCGCAACCGGGTACTGGTGGCGGCCCTGGATGCGGCGCAGCGCAGGGCCGAGACCAAGGACTACTCCCCCGACTAGGGGAGGGGCGGTATCAGATACGGAACCATCGCCGCACCAGTAGTGCGAAGAACAGCGAGTTGAATACGAGCCCGCAGTAGGCCTCGACGATCAGCAGGGTGCGCCCGGCACCCTTGACGTCGTCGAGGTCACCCCGGCCCAGCGGGTTGAGGTAGTTGATCAGGCACATGTGCAGCGTCGTCGCGATCGGCAGGCTATCGGTCAGCCGCAGCACCACCGTGCCGATCAGCAGGATCGCAGCGATCCAGAAGAGCAGTCGGAACGGCCGAAAACCATAGCCGCACAACACTTCCAAGGTCCAATACGGGATTCGGCGCCAGGTCGGGGAGATCGAGCGGCGGCGGGCCTGCGCCAGCGCGAGCCCACAGCGGTCCTGTGCGTCGAAATCCTCCTCGAGCCGGTGCAGGCCCACGGCGCGTTTGAATGCCAGCGCGGCGTGTTCGGGCAGAGCCGATGCGATCAGGCTGCGGCCGAGGTCCTCGTACGTTTCGGCGAGACGCATGTTCTGAATCCGGCTCAGTCGCCGCGGGCCGCGGAATTCGAATTCGGCCGCCAGCAGTGCGGTCAGCACTGCGATCGGTGGGTGCTCCGAATCGTCGCCGTCGGCCGTGGGCCGTTCGGCCGCCGTGTAGATGTGGGCGAACACCAGACTGTCCCGGCGTTGTGGAATCTTCTTGGCCTCCTCGTAGTCGAGCAACTTTTCGACGTGGTCGTTGAAGAGGTCGAGGAGAAATTGTTCGGAAGGTCGTTCGGATTCGGGTCTGGTCCGGTCGAAGTGTTCGGCAACCTCTTGCGCATAGTAGCGGTCGGCGTGCCGGTCGATCAGTGTCGTGATCGACATAATCGCATGTGGAAGCTGTGACAGGCCGGCGTATTCGGTCATGTGCTAATTCCCCCGGGGTGCTGCCGTCGATAGCGACGTGATACCCACCATACCAATGGAATTCGACTATCAATCGGGCGCGCGGCCGCCCTTGAGCCAGCGCTTGTCGTCGGGTCCAGGGAACGGTGCGCCGAGTGGCTGGCGTTCGATGGTGTGCACCAGCACATCGCGCGGTTCGCCATCGCCGAAGTATCGTCCTTCGTGCCCGGCCCAGCGGAATCCTGAAGTCTTGTACAGGTTTACCGCGCGCTGATCGGTCGGCCGCACGGTGAGATACACCGAATCCGCCAGGGCGCTGCGGCAGCTGGATACGGCTCGTTCCAGTAACGCCCGCCCGACGCCGCGGTGTCGGTATTTCGGCGCGACCGCCAGGCCGATTACCCAACCGCGCCGCCGGGTACCGACTCCGACGAGCGCGTATCCACAGACGCTGCCGCCGACCTCCGCCACCACCCACTCCGATCCGTGTAGATCGAACAATTGGCGTAGTACGACGTACTGGTAGCACAGGTCGCCGAAGTGTTCTCGTTCGAGCTGAGCGATATCGTCGAGATCGGTCAGCCTCGCGGCCCGGAAAACCGGTTCCCCCGGCCCCTTGGAAATATCCAATGCGCAGCGCCCCCTTACGCCGCATGCCCGCTCGGCGTGATACCAACCATAGCAATGGGATTCGCGGACCGAGCCCGACTCGGGATCGAACAACGAGGCGGAACTCCGCCTGAAGTTCGCGAAAAAGCCGAATGCCGCGCCGGAGGACCTTCCCGGAGCGGCATTCGGATCTATCTGTGGCGCGGCTGCAGGCCCGCAGGGGGTGTCGGGCTCGACCGCACCGGGCCTGCCGATCGGGGGTTCCGGCCGAAAGGCAGGCGGCGCAGGCGGTTACACGTTGGCGTAGGCCAGCGAGGGGACGCGGGATACGGCGAACGAGGACCGCAGGTAGAAGAACCAGGTGACCGCGGCCATGACCAGGAACGCTCCGGTGTAGGCCCAGAATGCCGGGTTCATGCTGTGGAAGTTGATGTTGGACAAGCGAAGTGCCTGCTGGAGCAGGTAGCCGCCGGAGGCGCCGATCGCACCGATGACACCGATCGCGGCACCGGCCTGCCGCTTGGCCGAGGCCGTCGCGTCGGTGAGGTCGAGGCCGTGTTCGGAGGCGTACTTCTTGGCTTCGGCGTTGAAGATGGACGGGATCATCCGGTAGGTCGAACCATTGCCGATGCCGGTCAGGACGAACAGCAGCAGGAATGCGATCAGGTAGAGCGGGAAGCTCTTCGCCTTCAGTCCGGCCATGATCAGCACAGAGGCGACCGCCATACCGCTGAAGACATAGATGGTGATCTTGGCGCCGCCGACCTTATCGGAGATCCAGCCGCCGAACGGACGGCTGAACGAGCCGACCAGTGCGCCGAGGAAGGCGAGGTTGCCGAGTGTGGTGATCCAGCCGATTTTGGCCAGATCCGGGAAGTTGGCCTTGATCAGGGTCGGGAAGGCGAAGGAGAAGCCGATGAACGAACCGAAGGTGCCGATGTAGAGGAACGACATCACCCAGGTGTGCCTATTGGTCAGCGCCAGCCGGTAGGACTTGCCATCGGCCTTGGCCGTGCTGATGCTGTCCATGTAGCGCAGTGCCCCGACCAGGGCGACCAGGATGAACGGGATCCAGACCAGCACCGACAGCGTGATGCCGAAGCGGTAGCCCGCCGCATCCTTGGCCATGATGTGTGTGCCGAGCGTGATCAGCAGCGGCAGCACCAGCTGGGTCTGCGCGACGCCGAGATTGCCGCCGG
The DNA here is from genome assembly GCF_053602975.1 of Nocardia sp. NPDC004278. Classification (NCBI taxonomy): domain Bacteria; kingdom Bacillati; phylum Actinomycetota; class Actinomycetes; order Mycobacteriales; family Nocardiaceae; genus Nocardia; species Nocardia sp. NPDC004278. The sequence continues at coordinate 109,044 of NZ_JBSGEQ010000030.1, read as the reverse complement.
CGGCGTTGATGCCAAGGGCCGCACCCTTTTTCCCTTCCGGGAAGAAGAACGAGATATTGGCCATCGAGGACGAGAAGTTGCCGCCGCCGAAGCCGGCCAGTGCGGCCAGGATCATAAACACCCACATGGGGGTGCCCGGGTGGTTGACGAAGTAGGCCAGGCCCAGCGTCGGGATGAGCAGCATGGCCGCACTGAATGCCGTGAACGCGCGCCCGCCGAACTTCGGAATGGCAAAGGTGTACGGAATGCGCAGTGCCGCACCGACAAGCGTCGGAGTGGAGGTCAGCAGCAGGGCGTTGCTGACCGCGGTCGGGTTGCCCTTGCCGAGTCCGGCGAGGAAGTCGAATCCCGCCAGGCCCATGCTGGTCACCACGGTGCCCCAGATGACCCATACGCTGAAGCCGAGATTCTCGGCGAAGACGGAGAAGATCAGGTTCTTGCGAGCGGTGAGTTTGCCGCCCGATTCCCAGAATTCGGTGTTGTCGGGCTCCCAGTGCTCCAACCAGCGCCCCTTTGTCTGGTGTGTGAATGCGGGGGTGTCCGACTGCTGGCCGGTGGCAGCTACTGCGGCGGTCATCGGCTTCCTCTCGATCTGGCTCGGTGGGTTGCCGAGCTACGGTCGAGACAAAGGTAGGAGCCGGTTGTTGCGGGAGAATGGCGCTCGATGACGTTCGCGGCAAATCCGACTCACACACCGGGACGTCGCTCGGTGACCAGTTGGTTACCTGGTGATCGGCGGGATCTTTCGGTCATCCGACCAGGATTTTACCGGTCCGGATACTCCGCGATGAGCGAGCCGAGGAAGCAGCGCGCGGCCTGGGCAGCTTGCTCCGGATTGCCATCGATGACGGCCTGTACCAGTTCAATGTGCTCGGCATCGTAGGCGTCGTCGGATTTTGCGGTCCGGGCCCGGATCCCCTGCTCGATAATTGGCAGCAGCGAATCGTAGAACTCCAGATATACCGCGTTGTGACTGGCGACGACGATCGCGCGGTGCAATTCCACATCGGCCTCGATGGCCGCGAGATTGTCCACGTCCCAACGCTGTTGGCTGCGTTCCTCCAGCAGCCGTTGCAGATTCGCGATATCGCCCTCGTCCCGGCGGCGCGCGGCCAGTGCGGCGGCATTGGTGTCCAGTGCCATGCGCAGCTCGAGGACATCGCGTTCCTCCGCATCGGCGAAGTACTTCGCGAGCGTGCCACCGACCTCCGAGGCGGCGATGACATAGGTGCCCGACCCTTGGCGACGTTCCAGCATCCCGGCATGGACGAGGGCCTGAACCGCCTCGCGAACCGTGTTTCGACCGGTTCCGGTGAGCTCGGTGAGCTCCGGTTCGGTGGGGATGCGGGAGCCGATCGGCCAACGGCCGGAGCGAATTTCGGCACGCAGCTGCTCGGTTACCTGGGCAATGAGGCTGGTCCGCCGGACGGGTTGCACGTGCAACAGAGTACCGTCCATCACAAATCCTCGCCTCCCATCATCGGGTCATCCTATGATTTTGCAGTGACTGCGACTCTCTCGGAAACTACGACCCGCCCGGAATACGCCCGGGTCGAGCGGCGTAAACGTGCGCTGACGGAAGGGCGAGCGCTGGTACTCGCCGCCATTGTGATGTCCGCGCTCACCCTCCGGGTCGCCGTCACCGCATTCTCTCCGCTCGCCGAGCGCATCGGCGCCGATATCGGGTACTCGACGGCCGTCGTCGGTGTCTTCGGCATGATCCCGACCCTGATGTTCGCGGTTTCGGGTCTGCTCACCCCGCTGTTCGTGCGCAGACTCGGGCTGGAGCGCACCGCACTGGTCGCGATGTTGCTGGCCGGATTCGGCATGCTGGTCCGGGCTCTGGTCGGCGGCACCGCCGAACTGCTGATCTTCTCCGGGCTGGCCCTCGGCGGCATGGGCATCGGCAATGTGGTGATCCCGCCACTGGTCAAGCGGTACTTTTCGGACCGGCTCGCGGTGGTCAGCTCGCTGTACATCACCATGGTCCAGCTCGGCACCGTGGTGCCCGCGCTGATCGCGGTGCCCGTTGCCGAGGCGCATGGCTGGCGGATCTCGCTGGGGCTGTGGGCAGTGCTCGGCTTCGCGGCCGCACTGCCGTGGATCGGTGTGCTGCGGGACCGTCGGGGCCACGATCGAGTCGACAGCACCGCTGTGCAGACGCGGACGCGCGAGCCCAAGGGCAAGGTGTGGCGTTCGCCGGTGGCCTGGGGCATGGCGGGCATGTTCGGTATGACCTCGTTGACCACCTACTCGATATTCACCTGGCTGCCGAAGATCCTGTCCGAAGCTGGTGCGAGCGCCGGGTACGGCGGGACCATGGTGGGCCTGTTCGCGCTGGTCGGTCTGGTGTCGGCATTCACCGCACCGACGATCGTCGCGCGGTTCCTTAACCCCTTCCCCTTCGTAGTCGGTTGCGCCGTCTTCTTTTTCACCGCGTTCGCCGGACTGCTGATCGCGCCGATGACCGCGACCCTGCTGTGGGTCGTCCTGCTCGGACTCGGTCCCAGCACCTTCCCGATGGCGCTGACGCTGATCAATATGCGCACCAGGACCCCGCAGGGCTCGGCCGCCCTGTCGGGTTTCACCCAGGGCGTCGGATACGCGGTGGCCTGCGTCGGTCCGGTGCTGTTCGGCATGCTGCACAGCGCGACCGACGGCTGGGCCGCGCCGTTCGCGATGCTCGTCGTCGCGGTGCTGGTGCTGCTCGCCGGTGCCTGGCTGGCATGCAAACCGCGCATGCTCGAAGACACCTGGAAATAACGGCGCGCGGATAACGCGGTTCGAGTTGCGAGGTGGGGTGGCGGCACGCATGCTATGCGCGTCACACCTCACCGGCCGCTGATTGACAAGTCGGCGCTTTGTGACGTGCGGAAACCGCTGTGTCACGCGCCCGAAACATTTTGTTGAAACTCACCCGGGGTCCCCGGTAATCGTGAGCAACCGTTGATTTGACGGTCATTCTGGGCAGCATTTCGGCAATACCCGTTTCCTACCGTGGGGCTAACCGATTTTGGGAGGCCCCTGTTGAGCACGCTGACGCGTAACCACAACATCGAGCATTGGGATGCCGAAGACGTCGCGGCCTGGGACGCCGGTGGCAAGGACATTGCCAAGCGCAATCTGATCTGGTCTGTTTTCGCAGAGCATGTCGGATTCTCGGTGTGGTCCATCTGGTCGGTCATGGTGCTGTTCATGCCCACCGATAAGTTCGGCATCGATCCGGCGGGCAAGTTCTTCCTCGTCGCCATGCCGACCCTGGTGGGTGCGGTGCTGCGGATTCCGTACACCGTCGCCACGGCGCGTTTCGGCGGCCGAAACTGGACCATTTTCAGTGCGCTGCTGCTGCTCGTTCCGACGCTGCTCACGCTGTACTTCATCAACCAGCCGGGCACCTCGTATACGACCTTCCTGATCGTCGCGGCCTTCGCCGGATTCGGTGGCGGCAACTTCGCCTCCTCGATGACCAATATCAATGCCTTCTACCCGCAGCGGTTGAAGGGCTGGGCGCTCGGCCTGAACGCGGGCGGCGGAAATATCGGCGTACCCGTCATCCAGTTGGTCGGCCTGCTGGTCATCGCCACCCTCGGCAATGGCTACGCTTCGGTGATCTGCGCGTTCTACCTGGTACTCGTCGCGCTGGCAGGTGTCGGCGCCGCGCTGTACATGGACAACCTGCGCAACCAGAAGGCTGATCTGTCCTACATGATCACCGCGCTCAGGGTGCCGCAGTCGTGGGCGATCGCCTTCCTCTATATCGGCACCTTCGGTTCGTTCATCGGCTACAGCTTCGCCTTCGGTCAGGTGCTGCAGATCAGCTTCAAGGCCGGTGGTGACACCGTCGCGCAGGCCGCACTGCACGCCGCGCAGATCGCGTTCATCGGTCCGCTGCTCGGTTCACTGGCTCGCCCGTACGGCGGCAAGTTGGCCGATCGGATCGGCGGCAGCCGGGTCAGCATGTACACCTTCGCCGCGATGACCGCCGCCGCGGTGTTGGTGGCCGTGGCGAGCGCCGCCGGTGACCGCAGCGGCGGCGTGCCGAGCGGTGCCGCGATGGTCGCGCTGGTGGTCGGATTCATCGCACTGTTCGTCGTATCGGGCATCGGCAACGGGGCGGTCACCAAGATCATCCCGTCGGTCTTCGACGCCAAATCCAAGAGCCTGAACGCGAGTCCGGGCGACCGCGCCGCATGGTCGCAGAACACCTCCGGCGCGCTCATCGGTTTCGTCGGCGCGATCGGTGCGCTCGGCGGCGTCGGAATCAACCTGATGCTGCGCTCCTCATACGCCGCAACCAAATCCGCGACCACCGCGTTCTGGGTCTTTATGGCCTTCTACGTGGCCTGCGCCGCAGTCACCTATGTGGTGTTCCTGCGCCGCCCGCGCATCGCGATCGACTCCGAGGTCGTCGTAGAGGCCGAGGCACTCGTGCTCGAAGCCGAATCCGTCGGCACCACATCCCAGTCCACCAGCCCGTCGGCCCGAGCCTGACGCCGAACCATCAACGGAGGACAGTCATGAACTCGACAGTCGACCCCACCCTGCGCAAGACCGCCGTGGTCGTCGGCCACGGCATGGTCGGGCACCGATTCGTGGAGGCGCTGCGGTCCCGGGACGAGGCCGGTCAGTGGCAGGTGGTCATCCTCAGTGAGGAAAAGCTGCCCGCCTACGACCGCGTCGGACTCTCGTCCTACGTCGGCAACTGGGAAGCCAGCGCGCTCGCCCTGCCCGGCAACGAGTACGCCGGTGACGACCTGGTCGAGCTGCGGCTCGGTCAGGCCGCGCAGACCATCGACCGGGAGGCCCGCAAGGTCACCACGTCGGCGGGCGACACCATCGCCTACGACGCGCTGGTGCTGGCGACCGGCTCGTACCCCTTTGTGCCGCCGGTGCCCGGCCACGATCAGCCGGAATGCTTCGTCTACCGGACCATTGAAGACCTCGACGGCATCCGCGTGGCCGCCGCCGCGGCCGGACCCGGTGCGGTCGGCGTGGTCGTCGGTGGTGGTCTGCTCGGGCTGGAGGCGGCCAATGCGCTGCGGCTGCTCGGCATGACACCGCATGTGGTCGAGTTCAATGCCCGCCTGATGCCCGCCCAGGTCGACGAGGGCGGCGGCGCCATCCTGGAGAAGCTGGTCACCGACCTCGGACTGCATGTGCACACCGGTGTCGGCACCGCATCGATCGAAGCCGATCCGGCCGCGGAAACGGCTGAGCGCCTGACGATTACGCTCTCCGACGAGTCGGTGATCAGGGCCGGACTCGTGGTCTTCTCCGCCGGTGTCCGCCCGCGCGACCAGATCGCCCGCGACAGCGGCATCGAGGTCGGTCCGCGCGGCGGCATCATTACCGATCTGGGTCTGCGGACCTCGGATCCGAATATCTACGCGATCGGCGAATGCGCCGCGGTGGAAGGCGTTTGCTACGGCCTGGTCGCTCCGGGCTACACCACCGCCGAGATCGTCGCGGACCGATTGCTCGGTGGCGCTGGTGAATTCCCTGGCGCGGATATGTCGACCAAGCTGAAGCTGCTCGGTGTCGACGTGGCCAGCTTCGGTGACGCGCACGGCAGCACTGATGGCGCGCTATCGGTGGTGCTGCACGATGCCGCAAAGGGCACCTACGCGAAACTCGTTGTCTCCGATGACGCGCAGACCCTCCTCGGCGGCATTCTGGTCGGCGATGCGACCGCGTACTCGGCGCTGCGTCCGCTGGTCGGGCGTCCGCTGCCCGCCGAACCTGCCGCGCTGATCTCCCCGGCGGGTGCCGAGCTCGGGGCCGATTCGCTGCCCGACGACGCCCAGATCTGCTCCTGCAATAACGTTTCCAAGGGCGCGATCTGCGGGGCCATCGAAGAGGGCGCCTGCGATATCCCGGGCATCAAGAAGTGCACGTCCGCGGGTACCTCCTGCGGTGGCTGCGTGCCCATGCTCAAGAAGCTGCTCGAGCAGTCCGGTGTGGAGATGTCCAAGGCGCTGTGCGAGCACTTCTCGCAGTCGCGCGCCGAGCTGTTCCAGATCGTCCAGGTCACCGGCATTCGCACCTTCTCCGCCCTGATCGCCAAGCACGGCAAGGGCACCGGCTGCGATATCTGCAAGCCGACGGTCGCCTCCATCCTGGCCTCGACCTCGAGCGAGCACATCCTCGACGGCGAACAGGCCGCGCTGCAGGACACCAATGACCACTTCCTGGCGAATATGCAGAAGAACGGCACCTATTCGGTGGTGCCGCGGATGCCCGGCGGTGAGGTCACCGCGGATCAGCTGATCACCATCGGCCAGATCGCCAAGGAATTCGACCTCTATGTCAAGGTCACCGGCGGTCAGCGGATCGACCTGTTCGGCGCGCGGGTCGAACAGCTGCCGCTGATCTGGAAGCGGCTGGTGGATGTGGGCATGGAGTCCGGCCACGCCTACGGCAAATCGCTGCGCACCGTGAAGAGCTGCGTCGGTTCCACCTGGTGCCGCTACGGCCAGCAGGATTCGGTCGGCATGGCGGTACTGCTGGAGAAGCGCTACCGCGGCCTGCGCTCGCCGCACAAGCTGAAGTTGGCCGTCTCGGGCTGCGCCAGGGAATGCGCCGAGGCCCGTGGCAAGGACGTCGGCGTCATCGCGACCGAGCACGGCTGGAACCTGTACGTCGGCGGCAACGGCGGTCTGACCCCGAAGCATGCGGTACTGCTCGCCGGTGATCTCGATGACGCGACGCTGATCAAGTACATCGACCGGTACCTGATGTTCTACGTGCGCACCGCCGACCGGCTGCAGCGCACCGCGCCGTGGCAGGAATCGCTCGAGGGCGGTATCGACTACCTGAAGCAGGTCATCTGCGAGGACAGTCTCGGCATCGCCGACGATCTGGAGGCGGCCATGGCCCAGCATGTCGCTGGCTACCGCGACGAATGGGCCGCGGTGCTCGACGACGAGCAGAAGTTGTCGCGCTTCGTGTCCTTTGTCAATGCCCCCGAAGCGGCCGATCCGACCATTTCGTTCGATGAGAGCGGGGAACGGAAGGTGCCCGTCTTGTTGGGCATGCCGGACGTCCCGGTCGCCACACGCGGGCAATAGCCGCTTAACCCCGAAGAAACAGGGCGCCGGTACCAATGGGTAAGGCGTTTGGAGGATGACACCGATGACCGTGATGGACACCCCCGGCATAGCCGCAGCTACCACTGTGCTTACCCACCCCGTCGGCTCCGCCGACTTGCCATCCCCCTCGGGTTGGACGCAGGCGTGCCGACTCGACTACCTGATCCCCGGCCGCGGCGTCGCGGTATTGCTGAAAGGCGGCCGTCAGGCCGCGCTGTTCCTGCTGACCGACGGCACCCTGTACGCCGTCGGCAATATCGATCCGATCGGCCGGGCGGCGGTCATGTCGCGCGGGATCGTCGGCGATCGCGGCGGGCTCCCCGTCGTCGCGTCGCCGCTGCTGAAGCAGGCCTTCTCGCTGTTGGACGGGCGCTGCCTGGACGACGATTCGGCAGCGCTGCCGGTTTACGCGGTGCGCGTCGACGACGGCATCGTTTCGGTATCCAATGAGCCGGTCGCCGCCGGACTCGACGCCATGGACGGTGGATCGGCATGACAACAATCGATACGGGCGCCTGTCTGGCCGGATTCACGGTCGGCGTCACCGCGGCCAGGCGGGCCGACGAGTTCGCTACGCTGCTCGTTCGACGGGGTGCCGGTATTGTCGCGGCCCCCGCGATCCGGATCATTCCGCTGGCCGATGACAACGAGCTGGAGCGGGTGACCCGCGAGATCGTCGCCGATCCACCGCAACTGGTGGTCGCCACCACCGGCATCGGCTTCCGCGGTTGGATGGAAGCGGCCGAGGGCTGGGGCATCGCCGAGGATCTGCGCACGACGCTGGGCGCGACCAGGATGCTGGCGCGCGGACCGAAGGCCAAGGGCGCCATCCGCGCCGCCGAACTGCGCGAGGAGTGGTCTCCGGCCTCGGAATCCTCCGCGGAGGTGCTCGACCATCTGCTCGCCGAGGGCGTGGAGGGCGTGCGGATCGCGGTCCAATTGCACGGCGCGACAACGGAATGGGAGCCGGTACCGGACTTCTGTGAGGTATTGCGCTGCGCGGGTGCGGATGTCGTTCCTGTCCCGGTGTATCGCTGGGTGCCGCCGGATGATCAGGGTCCGATGGACCAGCTCATCGAGGCCATCGTCACCTCCAGCCTGGACTGTGTGACCTTCACCAGTGCGCCCGCCGTCGCGTCGATGCTGATGCGCGCCAAGGAAACCGGGCTGCTCGAGAGTGTGCTGCACAGCCTGCGCGGCCGGGTGCTGCCCGCCTGCGTCGGACCGATCACCGCGGCACCGCTGGAGGAACTCGGCGTGCCGACCTCGATGCCGGGACGCGCCCGGCTCGGTGCGCTGGCCCGGCACGTCGCCGAGGAATTGCCGCGGCGCGCCAATCGCATTCAGGCCGCCGGACATACGATCAGCGTGCGCGGTGCCTGCGTGGTGGTCGACGGTTCGGTGCGTCAGCTCGCACCGGCGCCGATGGCGCTGATGCGGTCGCTGGCACGGCAGCCCGGCCGGGTCGTCTCCCGGGAGGACCTGCTCGCGGCGCTGCCCGGCGGCGGTGACGACACCCATGCCGTGGAGACCGCGATCGCGCGGCTGCGCGCGGGGCTGGGTACGCCGAAAGCCATTCAGACCGTGGTCAAACGGGGCTACCGACTCGCGCTGGACGCCGCGGAATGCGCCGACGACTTCCCGCGCACCGTGGCTACCGAACCTCCGCGGGTCGCCGGTATCGCAACCCCGGCGCGTGCGCCGAGGTACGCCCAGACGGCGGGGAGCTGGTGACGGCTCCGGCCCTGGTCTTGGTCGCACACGGCACCAGGAGTACCAGGGGTGTGCAGATGATCGCCGCGCTCGCCGAGGCGGTGACAAGGGAGCTCAGAGGGATGGCAGCCGGCGGGGTGGGGGAGCACGGCGCCGCGATTTCGGGCGGCGGCGAGGCTTGCGCCGGTACGGCTCCGGTCGGCGAACATCGCGCCGTCGTCCGCGGGGCGGAGACCGACGAGAAGCCTTGGGTGCGTACCGCTTTCGTGGATGTGCTCGGTCCATCGCCAGCCGAGGTGCTGCGCGATCTGACCGATGCCGAGGGGGAATCGGTTCCCGCCGTGGTGGTTCCGGCATTTCTCGCCTCCGGATATCACGTCTATCAGGATGTGCCGCGCGAGGTGGCGGAGAGCGGTCATCCCGGGGTCGCCGTCACGCCCGCGATGGGACCGGATCCGGCCCTGGCCCGCATTATGGCCATGCGGCTGCGTGCCGCCGGATGGCGGCCGGGTGATGCGGTGGTCTTCGCGGCGGCCGGATCATCGGATACCCGTGCGCGCCAAGCTGTTCGGCGCGCGGCGGCCATGCTGGCCGAACATCTCGGTGCGCCGGTTCGCATCGGCTATGTCGCCACCGGAGCCCCGCGGGTGCCGGAAGTTGTCGCTGAACTTCGTGAGTCGGGTGCGCAGCGCGTCTTTATCGCGTCGTATCTGCTGGCCCACGGCTTGTTCCAGCAGCGCCTGCATGAGGCTGGAGCCGATGGTGTTGCCGAGCCGATCGGTGTGCACCCGGCTGTCGTCCGTCTGATCGCCGACCGCTACCGCATCGCCGCCCGAGAACTGATGCGGGCCAACGCTTTACCTGTGGAAGTCAGAGGGGCGTAGCGCATAGGCGAGGCAATTGACATCGATTACGTCGGTTTCGTCCAGGTCGTCGTACTCGATGAGCCAGCCGTCTGCACCCACCACACATAGTGAGCCGTCCGCGAGCTGACACAGCGTGACGCTATTGGTGGGAGCCAGTTCCAGTTTGCGTCCGGTGTCTTCGTGGAAGGCGTTGAGCAATGTCTTTACGGCGCGTGAGATTTCGTTTGCGTGGGACTGGATCTCATTCATCTGCGTTGTGCCCCAACGAGTTCGGGAGATCTGCCGCGCGCAGCAGCGCGGTCCAGTAGTCATTGCGCACCACGTCCCAGAGGTCGTCGTGCGCGGGCAGCAACTCGCGCGCGTCGGCCAGATCCGGATTCACGTCGAACAGGATTGTTCCGGGCTGCACCTCCGGAAGTGGCGTGCGCGACGGAAGCCGGTGCGCGATGAACGACTCGCGGGGGAACTGCACCCGCAGCACGCGCGCCGAACTACTGACCAGCTGCCAGACCGCAACCTTGTCCCCATCTCGAGTGCGGGTGGTGCGCAACATATCTCGCCGCATCACAGCACCTCCCTGCTGGCACGCCCGATGCCGGGGGAATCGACACCCCGGCACCGGGACGACTCGGCGGGCGTGATCTGCGCTGCCCACTCGTGAATCGCATGGGCGAACAACTCGACCACTTCGGCCGACGCACCGACGTAGCTGGTGGGCGGACCGATGAATGGATCTCGTTGGGGAAGATCATGTTTCGGCATCTGCCGACCTCCCGGACCTTGATGGTTGTAGGTTTGCGCCCGGGCCCGAGCAAACCTGGATATCTTCGGGGCGGAAGTGGACTGCTCGAGGGGCGAGGTGGCCGTCCTCCCTGCTGGGCGCACACTCAGCAGACCACCGAGCAAGCAGCCCGGAGCGCCCGTTCTGAAATTTCGTGGGAAGTTCCGTAAAGAGCCTGCGCGGATTACACATATTCGCGATGCTGCTTCAAATTGAAACGTCACAGAAGGGGAGATGGGTATGGGTGAAACGCGCGAACCGCAGTCTTTGCCGAAGCGTCAGCTCGGCCAGTACCTTCGAGAGGCCCGCGAGGAGCAGGGTATGAGCCTTGCCAAGGCAGCCGAGCACATCAACCGCTCGGCCCCGACCTTGCTGCGGATCGAGAAGGGGATTACGAAAAAGCTTCAGCCGCTGGAGATCGAGGCGCTCTGCCAGTTGTATCAGTTCAACGAGGAAAAGACCGATGCAATGAAAGGGCTTGCTATGCAAGCCAATTCGAAGAACTGGTGGCATGAGTACGAGGACGCGGTCCGGGCAAGCTTTGTCATGTACTTCGGGTTGGAGGCCGCTGCCCAAGAGATCGCTTCGTACCAACCTGACATGATCCCTGGCCTGTTGCAGACACCTGACTATGCCCGCGCGCTCATGCGGAGCGCGTTTCCGCTCGAGGCGGCCGAGGAGATCGAGCGTCGCGTCCAGCTGAAGATGCGGCGGCAGCGCCTCATTACGCGCAAGGTTAACCCGATTACGTTCGGGGTCATCATTCACGAAGGCGCGATTCGCCGTGTCGTAGGCAGTGGCAAAGTGATGGATCCCCAACTGCGTCACGTCGCAGATATGAGCACCCGGCCCAACATCACCGTGCGGGTACTTCCCTTCACGGCGGGCATCCCGCTCGGCGTTTCTCTCGGGTCCTTTGTCGTCTTGAGGTTTGGCGAGGACGCACGCACTGTGGTGTACGCCGAGACGTTCGCCGGGGATTTGTACATGGAGAAGTCCGCCAGCCTGCGGCGGTACGCTGAGGCGTACGAGGCCATGGAGCGAGCCGCGCTGGATGAGGCCAGCAGCAGGAGCCTGCTCCGGCGGGTAGCAAAGGAGCATTTGAGGTGAACATCGATCTATCCGGTGCCAGGTGGTTCAAGAGCAGCCGCAGCGGGGCGAATGCGGAATGCGTGGAGATTGCGTTCCTCGATGGCGGTATTGTCGGTGTTCGCGACTCCAAGAACCCGACGGGTCCGGCGCTTGTGTTCACCTCTGGCGAATGGTCGGCCTTCACCGCTGGTGTGAACGATGGTGAGTTCGAGCACCGCTGACCCGACAGGAATTCCTGGCGTGAATGTTGATGTGTCTGGGGCGAAGTGGTTCAAGAGCAGCCGCAGCGGTGGAGGCAAGGACTGCATCGAAGTCGCCTTCATCGAGGGGCACGTAGGTGTTCGTGATTCGAAGAACCCCGGCGGCCCGGCGCTCGTCTTCACGCCGTCCGAATGGGATGCGTTCACCGCTGGCGTGAGTGGTGGCGAATTCGAGCGCCCCTAACGCAATTCGAGAGATGCGCCCCGCCTGAGCCAGTGCTCGGGCGGGGCGTCCCTTTGCTCTGGACTTACGGTGTCCGTTCCGTGGGAACGTTGCGGGCGCTCGCGTTGGCGAGCTGTGGTTCGCCGACTAGGTCCGGGCGGACCGAGTTCCGACTGTCCGGAGAGGGTGGCCGCTTCCGTGGCCCGATCACGAATCGGTTCCTCTGCCCCAACTGCCGCAAACAGCGTGCTGCACAGACTGTTTCGGATCGGTGAGACGGTGCGGGTTGCTGCCATCGCGGTTCATCACCCAGAATTCCTGGAACTCGGCTCCCTGGTCGGACGCTGGATCAGGGGTGAATCGGGTGTAGACGATTTTCGTGCCGTCCGGCGAGAACGACGGGTAGGCCGCGTCGTCGTTGAGCAGTCGGATGTTGTGACCATCGACATCCACCACGTAGATCCCGGACCGGCCATTGTGAGCGCGATAGCTGGTGAAGACGATCCCGGCTCCGTCCGGGGTGAAGACCGGCGCGAGATTGGTATTCGGATCGTCCGGCAGCAGCGGCCGTGCACCGGTTCCGTCGGATGCCATCACCCAGATGACTCCGGAGGAGGGGGCGAACAGGATCTTGGAACCGTCCGGTGAGAATGCGGGACGATCCGTCGATCCGTCGACGTCAGGGTTCGCGACCGGGAAGTACGGGGCTGGAAGGGGGATGGGGCCGTAAGGGGTGTCGATGCTGGTGACGGGGCCGGTCGGTTCGGGGTCGGGGTTTAGTTGCTTCGGCTCGCCGCCATCGGCATTCATCACGTAGACGATATGACCACGCGTGAACGCGATCTTGGTGCCGTCGGGGGAGAACGCGGGGTAGGTGGACGCACCGTGGGTGAGTTTCCTGACATTGCTGCCGTCGGGATCCATGACCGCGATCGTGTACCCGCCGACGACGATTTTCGAGCCATCGGGGGCGAAGCTCGGACAGGCGCCGTAACTGATGCGGGTGACCCCGGTCCCGTCGGCATTCATCACGAAGATCGAGTTCCGGTCACCAGCGAATACGATCTTGCCCGGAGACGGCGACCGGTCGAGATCCGCACCGCAGCCGATGGCCAGCCCCGACACGGCAACGGTGACGGCGACGGCCCGCACCAATCGGCTTCGTGTCCCGACCATGCCGATCACTTTGCTGGTCCGCTGAGCGATATCGGCCCACCGCGTGGGCCTGAGATGACTGCTCGACATATCGAGCATCGTCCCCGGACCCGGCCTGCATGCCTTACCGGTCCTGGGAATCCCGTCGGCGCCCGCGTCGCCGCCGACACGCGCCCTGGCCTGACCTCCCAAACAAGCTGTCACTACCTCGCACAACCTCTACCGTCTGCGAGGTCGTCATCTGCTATGCGATCTGCTCGAGCCGGTGCGGCAGAATGGTCCAGACTCGGCCACGGCCGGAGTCAGTGCTCGGGCGGGGCATTCCCTCTACCGCCCGAGAGTTGGCTCGTGCACGTGCTATTCGATTGCGAACCGATAAGCCGTAGCACGGTGTAGCAAAAATGCCACACTGAATTCATGTCTCAGCCTGAGCGGGTTTCGGTGCGTGAACTGCGCAATCACGTCAGTGAGGTGCTGCGGCGAGTCGAGGCGGGTGAGACCCTCGAAGTCACCGTCAACGAGCGTCCGGTCGCCCTCTTGGTGCCTCGCCGCGAGCATCCGGCCACTGTGGCGACGCGGGCATTCTTCGCAGATCTGCCGCTCGCCGATCCAGGTCTGCGTGATCAGCTTGCGGATGAGTCGACCGAGACCACGGACGACACCGCAGGTCTGTGGCGGTGAGCGAGCACATGAGCATCGGCCTGCTCGACAATCCGGTATTTATCGCGCGCGAAAGTAACCGCCGCGTCGACATCGACCTGCTTCCGGAGGAATCGGCAGTCAGCGTGGTCACCTTCGCTGAGTTGCGGTGGGGTGTGCTGATGTCCGTCGATGACGAGTCCCGTTCCCGCAGGCTGGATACCTTGACAACTGCGCAACGCTTGCAACCGATTCCGATCGATGAGCGTGTGGCGGCGGCGTGGGCGCTGCTGCGACAGCGGCTCGAGGCGGCAGGGACGAAGATGGAGATCAACGATTCGTGGATTGCCGCGACTGCGATGGCACACGGATGGCCGGTCGTGACTCAGGACATCGGATTTCCTTCTGTCGTGCCGGGGCGGACTGTCATTCAGGTGTAGCGTGGCCGCCCCGGGGTCTGCTTACGCGGATCGGTGTGGAGTGCGGGTGAAGGAGGCGCGGTAGGCGCTCGGGGGGAGGCCCACGTGGCGGATCATGTGTTGGCGCAGGGATTCTGCGGAGCCGATGCCGCTGTGGCGGGCGACCTGGTCCATGGGCAGGGTGGTGGATTCCAGGAGTTCGCGGGCGCGCTGAATGCGTTGGTGCAGTAGCCATTTCTGCGGGCTGAGGCCGGTTTCCTCGTGGAAGCGGCGGGTGAGGGTGCGCACGCTGGTGCGGGCGTGGGTGGCCAGATCGTCCAGGGATAGGGGAGTGTCGAGGCGTTCCAGGGCCCAGGTGCGGGTGGCCGCGAGTGACAGGCCGTTTTCGGGCGGCAGTGGCGAGTCGACGAATTGGGCTTGGCCGCCGGGGCGTACCGGTGTCACCACTGCGGCGCGGGCGGCGGCATTGGCGACCGTCGCACCGTAGTCGGTGCGAATCAGGTGCAGGCACAGGTCGATTCCGGCGGCGGCACCGGCGGCGGTGGTCACCGGGCCGTCCTCGATGAACAGGGCGTCGGAACGCACGGTCACGTCCGGGAACATCGCGGCGAGTTCATCGGCCAGACCCCAGTGCGTGGTGGCGGTGCGTCCGGACAACAGCCCGGCCTGCGCCAATACGAATGCGCCGCTGCAGATCGAGGTGACGCGCTTGCCTTGTTCGACGGCTTTGCGCAGTGCCGCGATGGTGGCCGCATCGGCGGTGCCGCGACTGCCGGTGCTCGGCACGATGACGGTATCCGCCTCGTCGAGCGCATCCAGTCCGCGTGGCACCACGACATCGAAGCCGCCCAGCGCACCGGGAACCACGCCGGGTTCGGCGGTGCAGACAACCATCCGATAACACGGCTCACCGTCCACCGTCACCGTGCCGAGCATGGTTCCGGGCATGGCGAGTTCGAAGGGCTTCACCGGCGCGACGGCGACAACGGCCACGGTCTTCATGGCTGGATCCTTGGGATAGATGGCTAACCGGCCACTAGTCTAGCGCTCCCGCTCCCGGCAATGTTGATGGCACGCGATCGGCAACCGACTCCGAAGTCTTCGCCGATTGTGTGAATTGTCTTGTCTCAGAAGGGAAGTCGCATGCCTTCGCATGTCATCATCGGCCGGGGCGGCACCGCCTCGGCAACCGCCGTCCGGTTGGCCGAATCCGGTGACCGGGTGCGGATGATCAGCCGCAGCGGCGCGGGTCCGGAGCATCCGGATATCGAGCGCATCGCGGCCGATGCCGTCGACGCGGCCGCGCTCGCCGACCTCGCCAAGGGTGCCGAGACCGTCATCAATGCCGCCATGCCCGCGTATCACACCTGGCCGGAGACGGTGCCGCCGCTGTTCGGCGCCATACTGTCGGCCGCCGAGCAGACCGGTGCGAACTACGTGATGCTCGGCAACCTGTACGGCTATGGCCCGGTGGACGGAGTGGTCACCGATCACTCGCCCTTGGCCGCTACCGGACACAAAGGACTGGTGCGCGCCCGGATGTGGCTCGAGGCCAAGGCGGCACACGATGCGGGTCGGGTGCGGGTCACCGAGGTCAGGGCCGGTCAGTTCCTCGGCGCCGGTGCCACTTCGGTGTTCTCGCTGCTCGTGCAGCCAAAAGTGATCGCGGGCCAACTCGCTCTGGTCCCGCAGAACCTGGACCTGCCGCACGCCTACACCGCGGTCGGCGATGCCGCCGACGCCCTGGTGGCGGTCACGCACAGCGAAAACGCCTGGGGCCGTGCCTGGCTCGCCCCGACCATCACCAGCACCCTGCGCGAAGCCGCCGAACGCTTCGCCGCCGCGGCCGCGGCCCCGAGTCCGCACCTGGCGGAGATGTCCGACCGCGAACTGACCCTGCTCGGCCTCACCGATCCGTTCTGGGTCGAGTTGTTCGAGACCTATCACATGTCGCACCGGAAGTTCACCGTTGACGATGCAGGGATCCGGGAGACGTTCGGGGTCACCGCGAGCGACCTCGACACGGTCTTCGCGGAGGTGGTTTCGGCGTGACGGTGGGCGCACGATGACCTATCGAGAGTTGGACGCCGTGTACCCGGGCAGCCCGTGAGTCGAGGTGTAGACGGGTGCCCGGTGCGCGGAGTTGAGTATCAGGCCTGGTCGTAGGCGTCCTGGAGAACCTTCACGTCGAGTTTGGACATGGACCGCAGGGCGGTGGCGACCGCGGCGGATTTGGTGGGATTCGCACCGTTCATGAGTGTGGGCAGGGTGGCGGGAACCACCTGCCAGGACAGCCCGTAGCGGTCGGTCAGCCAGCCGCACGGGCCGGGTTCGCCGCCGTCGACCAGGGCGTCCCAGAGTTGATCGACCTCGGCTTGGGTTTCGACGACGACCTGGATCGAGGCGGCATCGGTGAACTGGTGGCCGGGCCCGCCGTTCATCAGGGTGTAGGGGTGGCCGTCGAGTTCGATGGCCACGATGAAGGCCGAACCGTCGGGGTGGCGGTTGACCTCGACGATGCGGGAGTTGGGGATCAGGGCGGTGTAGCGTGCGGCGGCTTCCTCGGCGTCGCTTTCGAACCAGAGGAAGGTGTTGACCGACATGGCGGGCTCCTTGGGGTGTCGATGACCTACTGTCACCCACTGGTCGGAGCCGATCGGACACCTTCGACCTATCGCCACGGATTTCTCGCGAGATTTTTTCGCCGCCGCCTCAGAAGCTCGCGATGGCGACGAACTGATCGGGAGTAATGGTGATCAGCACCCGCGCGCGATCCTGCTGATCCAGCGATCCGCCGTACTTCTCCCAGATGCGCTGGGTCCACACGCCGTCCGGGTCGATGGTCAACTCGGCGTCGCCGATGATCCGGACCTGCCGGTTCGGCCGCTGGCCGTCCGCGCGCGCGCCGACCTCCCGATCGATCACCAACCCGACCCGCGGATTCGTCCGTATCCGCCGCAGATGCGGACGCCCGGCCCAACTGGTGAGCCGGAAAGCATGCCGATCCCACAGAAACCAGATGGGCGTGACATGCGGATATCCGGCCGCGTCAATGGTGGCCAGGTGCGCGACGATATCGCTGGCCAGCAATCCGGCGATCTCGGCAGGACGTAGCGGCCGCATCTCCAACCCCCTCGATTCGAACTTATGTTCGAGTCTACCTCGTTCGAGCGAGTCGAACTTTCTGGCAGGGTTGCTCGGTTTACGGTCCGGGCACATCGAACCAGGAAGGAGCCGGTCTGCGGCGAGATCACGGCGGCTGAAGATTCCGGTCGAGGACAAGGTGCGAGTGGTGTTGTCGGTGCCGGCCGGGGAGATGAGTGCCGCCGAGGCCGCTCGCCGACGCGGGGTGAGCACGACATCGGTCGGTAAGTGGAAGCAGGCGTTCCTGGAGGCCGGGACCAAGGCGCTGGACGAGGTGCCAAGCGGCCCGGCCGGGGCGCAGGGGTCGCCGGACCAGCGGCGGTTGTGGATGGAGAACGGACAACTGAAATTGGCGCTGGCCGAAGCGACGGTGCAGTTGCGGGTCTGGCAGCACGGCGCCGCCCCGGTGGACCGGGTCCCTTCGCTGACCTCGAAGCCCTGAGAGCGGCAGAGCGACTGCCGGTTTCGAGGTTCGCTCGATTGACCGGCATCCGGAACACACCTACCGACGGCGGCTGGCCCGGCTCCGAAACGGGGGACCGGCGCCACCGATGACCGAGAGCTGGTTGGCGTTGGTCGAGCCATCCAGCCGGTAGCAGAATCATCCGTATTGAGCGGGGTCCCAGACACGGGTCGGCTTGTTGGTGAAGATGAACCGCAATGCCTTGATCATGATGTCACCTCCTTCCTGGGGCTCGGTCGGGCGCGGACAGGGCTTGTGGGGTACGCCGCAGGGTGAACGGCCTGGGGGTCGCGGCATTGGTCACGATCGGGCGGGTATCACCGCCGCCGATGACGCGCAGAGAGCTGTTCTCGATGAGGGCGGTGGCTGCATCGGTGACCAGATCGTGGGCGACCGCGGCGCCGGCGCAGGTGAAGGGGCCGGAACTGAAGGGCACAAATGGGCCGTGTTCGCTCGGTCGAATCCAGCGGTCGGGTTGGAATGCCCCTGGTCTGGTCCAGTGTTTGTTGTCGTGATGGAGCAGATAGGGGCTGACGGACAGCAGGTCGCCGGTCTGGAAGGCGATCCCCCCGAACTCGGCGGGATAGGGGACGGGACGGCTGACCATCCAGGAGACCGGCCGGTGCCGCAGGGCCTCACGTACCACCCAGTCGACGGGCCAAGGCCATGGTGAGCCGGGAGAGTGGAGACTGCCCAGCAGCACCGACCACGCGAGCGAGTGGCCCAGCGGTCCCACAATGGACCGGAACATCAGCACATACAGCTGTGCCACCGTTGTATCGGCGACGCCGTCGGGACAGGCACCGATCACGGCATCGAGCAGATCCCGTGGTTCGGCTTCCGCAGTGCGGCCGGTGGCGCTGCGCCGGTCCCGGATCTGCTTGTTCAGCGCGGTGGACAGCTTGGTGCGCAGCAGCTGCGCCCGCGCCCGCTGCGCCATTCGGGCCGGGCGAAGCGCGCCCACGCGTGCATTTCGCTCCAGTAACTGCCGCAACTCGGGCG
This sequence comes from Nocardia sp. NPDC004278, assembly GCF_053602975.1. Lineage (NCBI taxonomy): Bacteria > Bacillati > Actinomycetota > Actinomycetes > Mycobacteriales > Nocardiaceae > Nocardia > Nocardia sp. NPDC004278. The sequence goes on along the minus strand of NZ_JBSGEQ010000030.1, from coordinate 90,259 downwards.
AACCATCGGGGTGCAGCAACACGTCCGCGGTGCACCGATACACCAGCTCGACCCCCGCTGCGGGCCAGCGGGTGACGGCGGGCATTTCTTTCACCGCCGCCGCCAGGGACTCGCGATACTCGGGCGTTCGCGTCCGCAGAATCGCGCGCACCGCGCGGCCGAAATCGACCTGAGCAGACCGCGAAGGCAGCATAGAACCGAAGAACCCGGACTTCCCCGCATTGAAAGCGCGGTCACTCAACACCGTCAGCGCCAGACCCGTATCGCCGACACACCACCCGCCCCACGGCAGCCAGAACACCTCTACCGGGCTGGTCCGGCGCAGATTCTCGAGGAAACCCAACGGATCACGCCGGAACCGGCGCATCTCTGCAAAACCCATCGGACGGTCCTCTCATAGAGAGGGTGAGCGATTCATCAGATGTTTTCGAGCGGATTTATCCACTGGCTGTGCGTACAAACGCAGATCAAGCATAGTCTCGACTAATTTTAACTACTTTTACAACCGAGGCCGCGGAGGTCGACCACGAGGCGAGTATCCCGCCGGGGCCTATCGAACACGGTGCCAGCAGTGATATCGGTTTACGATCACCCATGACCGCCGGCAACCGGTCGTTGAGGTCTAACCGGTGCAAACCCGATCCGTCTCGGCGAGGCTTCCCGTTGCCAGGCGCGCGTACATGAACATGTCGCGGCGTCGATTGCCGACCTTCTGCCACGATCTGAGGAGCCCTTCGCATTCGAAACCGGCTTTCTCCGCAGTGCGGATCGAAGCGCGGTTCCAAGGTTCCACATAGAGCTGGAGCCGTGGGATATGCAGCTCTTCCAGTGCCCAGGTAGCCATTGCCGCCAGAGCATGCGCGGCGACGCCATGGCCGCGGGCAGAGCGGACCACCCAGTAGCCGAGCGATGCGCGGCCTTCGTCGATGTCCTTCAACCACAGGCCGATACTTCCCACTGGTGTGTTGTCCCGTCGCCGGACGATCACCATCGGGTATCCGGTTCGATCGGTCGCTAGTTGCCACTGGCGTTCGACAAACCGCGTTGCGGCCTCGCGCGAGAAGGTCGCCGGCACCGTGGTTATAGGAATCAGGTCGTCGGCAGAGGCTTCCCTAACAAGCTCGAGGTCTGCCGCAGACAACGACCACGGGCGGAGTTCCAAGTCTGCGGTGGCTCTCAGATGCGGTATTTGCAGAGCATCGTCCATGGTCAGCCTCCCCACAATATTTCCATGTCAAGTCTGGGTGTGTTGCAAAACCGGCGTGACGAGAGATCACCATCGGCCGCTCAGCTGCCAGATAGAGTCCGTCTTTTATGTCGGTGCCAGATCGTATCGTGGTCATGTGACCGACATTGCTCCGCTTGCTGCTTCGACTCGGACAGTGTTCGGTGCCCCGGTGTGCATGCCTTGGTGCGGGCCGCGAGCTTCTTTGTCACACGGGTGTCGCGGGGTTATCCGGACTTAGCCTGGATCCGTTGAGAGGATCACCAATGGCCCGCCATTTCGACCACTACGAGAGCCGGACTCCGGCACCGGGAACCGTCGCAGCCTGGCTCGTACTCGGCACCGCACCCTCCGAACGCGTCCCCTGGTGGGCCGCGCAGTGGCTCGCAGACGGCCACGACGGCCCAGCGCTACGGGAACTGGCGGGTCTGAACGGGCGCGAACCCCATGCCGTGCGCGACTTGCTGCCCGCGGCCCTGGCCGAGACCGGTGTCGAACTGCCCATGACGCTCACGGCCGCGGCGAGTGAAGCCTTCGGGCTCATCGCCGAACTGCACCTGACCGGGCAGGTCAGCGCACTATGGGTCGGCCAACAGGTCGAGCAGATCGTCTTCCACGCCGACTACGACGCCGAAGTCCACGCGCTTCCCCTTGGCGATCTCTACGGCCTCGCCGACGAATGGGAGGGCGGCTGGGGCCGCACCGTGGAGAAACTCGAAGCCGAGGTCCGCGAACGCTGCATCGAGCAAACGCAGGCCGCACAGCACCCGCGAGATCCTTGTGCTGACAGCTCCGGACATTCGTGCTCGTGACTACGGAAACCGACAATCGCCGTCGAGTTCGTCAGCACCAGGGCAGGCGAAGCGCTTCGAGTTCCGGTTTCGCCTGGAGTTCCTCTATCAGCTCGGTCGGGCCGGCCACCTTGGTGGCGCACAGGTCCCAATCGGACCAGGTGATCCAGGATCGGTCGGCGGCCCACAGATTCGAGGGTGAGCCGACGCCGCTGGGATGGTCGTATAGGTCCGCAGCGCCGCCGAGGGGGCCCGAGACCGTGACTCCGGTGTCGAACTCACCGCTGACCGCGGGGCCGAAGTACGCCACGCACAGGGTGCCAGCACCGTCAGGGGACCACGCGATCAGAACATCGATCAGCGTCTGCCACGACTCCCGATCGAGGGAGCCCTCAGCGGGCGGGCGGATGCTCACCGGCCAACTCCCGTTCGAGTGTGCGCCAGGCAGGCTGCGGGAGCCGGGGTCGCGAGTCGCTTCGGGAAGCTGATCATCGTGCTTCAGCAGTGCCGCGATCTTGCGAATCTGCCTTTGTCCCAACGGCTTCTGTGGGCGACTGATCCTCCACTGGTTCCAATGCACCGTCCACAACCTGGACATCACCTTCCTCCATGTACTGCAACATGATCAGCTGCAACACACAGAGTTAATAGGGAAGCGGCGGCACTGGATATCGGCCCGGTGTCACCATTACCACGTTAGAGACCGCCTTCGACGGACCGGACCCGCTGCTGCGGCACATCCGCACCCGGGTCCGGTCGTCGCAGACCAACGTCGTGATCGAGCGACCTGTTCCGCGCGCCTCGGGGTGTTGGTCAGGAGAGTTCGGCCAGGGCCGCGGTGATCACGGCGGTGACCTCATCGGGATGTGTCTGCATGACCAGGTGGGGTGCGTCGAGTTCGACAACCTTGCGCAGATCGGCGCGACGGTAGCCGAAGCGTTCCACCTCCGGATTGATGGTGTGGTCGGCGGTCGAGACAATTCCCCAGCCGGGCTTGGTCTGCCACGCCGCCGCCGATGCCGGCTCGGTGAAGGCGAACGCCGACAGCGGGCGTTGGGATACGGCGAATACCTGGGCTCGAACAGGATCCACACCGGCGGCGAAAATAGCAGGGAACGCGTCGATCTCGACCGACACATCGGTACCGGGTTCGCCGCCCTCGACCGGATACGGGGCATACACCAGGTGGGCCGCGAGATCGGAATCCGGGAATCCGCCCTGCAGCTGGCCGAGACTCTCGCCTACTTCCAGCGCGTATCCGGCGACGTAGACCAAGCCGATCACATTGTCGGCCATCCCGGCGACGGTGATGACCGCGCCGCCGTAGGAGTGGCCGGCCAGCAGCACCGGGCCGTCGATCCGCTCCACGACCGCGCGGATGGCAGCGGCGTCGGCGGAAAGGCTCCGGTTGTAGACCGGCGGAACCAGTACCGGAACATCCTGTGCGAGAAGACGTTCGGTCACCGGGGACCAGCTGCCAGCATCGGCGAACGCGCCGTGGACCAGGACGACAGTTGGCTGGGCCGAGGCGGCCATATGCTTCCCCTTTTCATTGGTGGGCAACGGATGAGTCCGCGCACCAATGACTCTCGGCTGACGATGCGTGACGCGCCCCTCGCTGCGGGCCGCGAATCCCACGGATCAGGACACCGCCGCATCGGCATCGTGCTCGAATGTGGCCGACCCGCTAGCGCGGAATCGCTGCTGATACTTCTGTGGCGAGACGCCGAGGCGCGCGGCAAATGCCCGGCGTAGGGCCTCGCTATTGCCGAATCCGGCGGATATGGCGGCCTCGGTCACCGAATGCCCGGCGTGCAGGAGATCTCGTGCGGCGCAGAAGCGGATGAACCCGACATACTCCGCCGGTGCGCGTTCCAGCTCGGTGCGGAACAGCCGGGTCAGGTGGCGTGGGCTGACGTGGGCGTGGGCGGCCAGCGTTTGCACAGTGTGCGGGAAGGCCGGATCCGCACAGATCAGATCCACTACTCGCCGTACGACTGCGCTGCGTGGCGCGGGCCCGGTCAGCGACGCCGAGAACTGTGATCGGCCGCCCGCACGCTGCGTGTCGACGACCAGTGACTGTGCCACCCACCGCGCGGCATCCGAGCCATGGTCCTGCTCAACCAGCGCGAGCGCGAGATCGACCCCGGCCACTACTCCGGCCGAGCTGTACAGATTCCCGTCGCGCACGAAGATCGCGTCCGGCTGCACGTCGATCTGCGGATAGTTGCGCGCCAGGTCCGGTACGAATTTCCAGTGGGTGGTGGCCTGCCTGCCGTTGAGCAGCCCGAGCTCGGCCAGCACGAACGCGCCGCTGCAGAGCGAGGCGAGTCGGCGGGTGTTGGCCACGAGGACGCGGGTGGCGGCCAGCACCTTGTCGGTGACGAATTGTGCGGGTGGCAACTCGCTGCCGGGGATCATGACCGTGTCGAATCGCCCAGCGTCGCCGGCCGCGCCGCTCACCTCGATGGGGCCGCCGATCGAGGTCTGCACGCTGGCGCCGTCGGGCGAGACCAGCACCACTTCATAGTCCGGAGTCGACTGGTTCGCTTCCACGAAGACCTCGGCCGGACCGACGAAGTCGAGCATCTTGATGCCGTCGTAGATCAGGATGCCGATGCGGCGGGGGGACTTTGCGGTGGGCGAGTATGACACGTCCACCAGTATTCTGGAGGAGTCCCGGTACCGCAGATGCCGGAAGGGCCTACGCGCGCTGGCCGCCGATTCGCCGATGTCCTGATTTCAGGGATTTGTGGCCCCACGAGCGGGGCGATCGTTGTCCCCTCCGCCAAAACTGATCGTGTGCACGTCGACCCGGCCAGATCCCCCTGGACCGATTGCTGTGCACGACAACGGAAACCGAGGAGAGTGGAAATGACAACGTCGGAGACAACGTTCGACCCTGCCCGGTACGAAGTCGTCCCGCCCCGCACGTTCGAGCAGTTGCGGATCGGAGAAGTCTTCCGCGCTCCCAGCCTCACGCCCGAAGGCGATAATGGCCTGGTCACCACCCAGGTAACCGTCCACAACCAACGCGGGGACCTCGTGTTGTCCGGTAATCACACCTACCTGCTGCACCGCACCCCCTCCGATGCGATCCAGGACGGACAACGCTGATGGGTGCATTACGCCGAACCGTGGCCGATGACTTGCTCGAGGTACTCGTCCGGGCCGGGGTGCACCGGATTTACGGGCTGGTCGGGGACAGTCTGAATGCGTTCAGTGACGCAGTGCGCCGCGACGGCCGCGTCGAATGGGTGCACGTGCACAACGAGGAGGCCGCGGCTTTCGCCGCCTCGGCCGAAGCGCAACTGACCGGTCGCCTCGCGGTGTGCGCGGGTAGCTGCGGGCCCGGCAACACCCACCTGATCCAGGGCGTGATGGACGCGCACCGCTCCGGAGCTCCGGTGCTGGCCTTGGCTTCGCACATCGCCAGCCGCCAGATCGGCACCGGCTACTTCCAGGAAACCAAACCCGAGGCGCTGTTCGCCCAGACCAGCCACTACTGCGAGACGGTCGCCCACCCCAACCAGGTGGTTCGCCTGGCCCGCAGCGCAATTCAAAGTGCGGTCCTGGACCGCGGCGCCGCGGTGCTGGTGCTGCCGGGTGACATTCTGGCCGATCATTCCAGCGGCCGCCCCGCCGGGAACGCGACGATCGCGGCAGGGGCGCGGCCGGTCCCCGACGAGGGGGCCATCACCGAGCTCGTCGAACGCATCGGGAACGCCGAGCGCATCGCGATCTTCGGCGGCATCGGTTGCGCCGACGCCCGCGAACGCGTGCTGCGCTTGGCCGAGCGGTTGTGCGCCCCGATCGGGCACACGCTGCGCGGCAAGGAGATCCTGCAATACGACAACCCCTACGACGTGGGGATGACCGGCCTGCTCGGCTACGGCGCCTGCTACGAGGCATTGCACGCCGCGGACCTGGTGCTGTTGCTGGGCACCGACTTTCCCTACGACGATTTCCTACCCGAGCACAACAACATTCAGATCGACCTGGCCGCGGTGCGGCTGGGTCGGCGCGCGCCGCTGGCCCAGGGCATCGTCGCCGATGTCGGCGCGGTCCTGGACGCGCTGCTGCCCCGCCTGCCGCAGCGCACCGACCGCACCTTCCTCGACGAGATGCTGCACGCACATCATCGCGCGCTGCGGCACAGCATCGATACCTACAGCACCCACATCGCCACCCACCGTCCCATTCACCCCGAGCACCTGGCCGCGCTCGTCGACGAATTCGCCGCTGTCGATGCGGTTTTCACCGTCGACACCGGCATGTGCTGTACCTGGGCGGCCCGCTACCTCACACCCAACGGCCGACGCCGGCTGATCGGCTCGTTCGTGCACGGTTCGATGGCCAATGCGCTGCCGATGGCCATCGGCGCGCAGGTCTCTCATCCCGGCAGGCAGGTCGTCTCGCTCTCCGGTGATGGGGGACTGGCGATGCTGCTGGGTGAGCTGCTCACGGTCAAGACCCACCGGCTGCCGGTGAAGGTCGTGGTGTTCAACAACTCCAGTCTCGGCATGGTGCGACTGGAGATGATGGTCGCCGGTGACCCGCCGTTCGAAACCGATCACGACGAAGTCGACTATGCGGCGATCGCCGCTGCCGCAGGTTTCTACACCCGCCGCGTCACCGAACCCGGCGAGCTGCGCGCGGCCGTGCGAGCCGTGTTCGAGCACGACGGCCCCGCGCTGCTGGACGTGGTCACCACCCCGGACGCACTGGAAGTTCCCTCGCACCTCACCGTCGAAGAGGCACGCGGGTTCGCCCTCACCCTCGGCAAGACCGTACTGTCCGGTGGCATCGGAGAAGTCGTCGAGATGGCGCGACTGAACCTGCGAAACATCCCCCGCCCCTGATCGATTCGCGCGCTGCCGAGCAGAATTCGGCGCTGACATCGAAGCCATCGGCCGTGTTCTGGCGACCGACCGATGTGGCACCGACAGCACTGGTCATGCGGAAATGCTTACCACCGAGAATGATTCACCGCCGAACGGTCAGTCAACTGTAGTTGGCTTGTGGGGTGGGTTTCGGCTATCGGGTTCGGTGCAGGGCGCGCAGGGTGTGGGTGAGTGCTTCGAGTGCGGCCGGGTAGGCGTGTTCGGGTGGGGTGCTGTAGCCGAGGACGATGCCCTGGGGGTGGTCGCCCGGGGTGTGCCACCGGTCGCCGAGATATCCGACGGCTAGGTCGAATTCGGCGGTGACGCGTTTGGTCTGGTGTTCGGTGAGTTCGCCGGAGTCGAAGCGGACCAGCGTTTTGAGTCCGGCGGCGATGCCGTGGATCGAGAGGGTGCTGCGCGGTCCGGTTGACCATGGTCGCAGACAGTCGAGCAGCAGGTCGCGGCGTCGGCGGTAGCGTAGGCGGGATGCGCGGATGTGCCGGTCGTAGGCGTGGGTGGTGATGAGTTCGGTCAGGGTCAGCTGTCCGAGTGATTCGGTGTGCCGGTCGGCGTGACGTTTGGCTTCGATGACTGGTTCGAGGAGTCGTGGTGGCGTCACGATCCAGCCCAGGCGTAGTGCCGGACCGAGTGTTTTGGAGACGGTGCCGACGTAGGCGACGTGGTCGGGCGCGGTGCCTTGGATCGCTCCTACCGGTTGGCGGTCGTAGCGGAATTCGCCGTCGTAGTCGTTTTCGATGATCAGGCCGCCCCGGGATCGAGCCCATGCGACCAACAGGTGGCGGCGCTGTGGGTGCAGCGTCGCGCCGGTCGGGTATTGGTGTGCCGCAGTGACTTCCACAGCATCGATCGCTGTGAACTCGGGATTGGTGAGCAGATCCGTCCGGGCGCCGTGTTCGTCGACGGGAAGTGGGACGATCGCAGCTCCGTGGTGGCGGGCGATTGCGCGGTGAAAGTCGGCTCCGGGGTCTTCCATAGCGATGGTAGGTGTGCTGTTTTCACCGAGTGCCGTGGTGAGCAGTGCCAGCGCTTGGGTGTAGCCGTTGGTGATCACGATGTGGTCCGGATGTGCGAGCACTCCTCGGCTGCGTCCGAGATATTCGGCCAGCGCGGTGCGCAGTTCGATGCGTCCGCGCGGATCGTCGTAGCGATAGATGTCGGCGGGCAGGCTGGTCAATGCCCGACGGGCGGCGCGCAGCCAGGCCGTGGTGGGGAAGGCACACGCGTCGGGCCCGCCTGGACGCAGATCGTGGCGAATCCGGTCCGGCACGGGGTCGGGGCCGGGCGGGTCTCGTTGGTGTGGGGGAAGACGAGCGACCGTGGTGCCCGATCCTTGGCGGGCGGTCAGGTAGCCCTCGGCAATGAGTTGGTCGTAGGCGGCTCGCACGGTTCCACGGGACAGTCCCAGTTCGGTCGCGAGCTTGCGTGTTGCCGGCAGCCTCGACTCCGCGGCCAGCCGCCCGCTGCGGATGGCGGTACGAAGCGCATTCTCCAGGCCGGACTGCCGCCCCGTTGTCGCGTTGAGCTCCAAGTGCAGGTCTACACCGGAATTGGGCCAATGTTCCGACATCACAATGGATCTTATCGGTAGACCAATCTCTTCCTAGGGTCGTCACCGTGAACGTGCTCGCACTCCTACCCCGAACACGATCGTGGGCCAACCGTTCGGTGACGCGGCCGACGATCCCCCTGGTGGCCCTCGCCTATAGCCTCACGATCGCCAACCTGTACTACTGCCAGCCACTGCTGCCGCAGATGTCGCGGTCGTTCGCGGCGGGATCCGCGACGGCGATGCTGCCCGCCCTCGGGCAGATCGGGTACCTGCTCGGGCTGGTGCTGGTTGTACCGCTGGGCGATATCGTGCGCCGCCGCAGGCTGATCTGTGCGCTGCTGTGTCTGGACGCAGCGGCATTGCTGGCCACGGCCACCGCGCCCGATGTCACGGTGGCCCTCGCCGCGGGCACGATGATCGGTCTCACCAGCGCCAGCGTGGTCAACGTTCTGGTTTCCTATGCCGCGGGCTTGGTCGACGACCAGCATCGTGGGCGGGCCGTGGTCACAGTCCTCAGCAGCGGCATGACCGGGGTGCTGCTGTCACGCACCGTCGCCGGCCTGATCGCCGAGCTGACCGGCTGGCGTACCGTGTTCCTACTCGCCGCCGCGACAACGGTGACCCTGTCCGGGGTACTGGCCCGGGCCATGGCACCAGAACCAGCCGAGCTGACGATCGGATACCGCAAGCAGCTCCGGACCACGATCCAACTCGCCTGCCACGAGCCCGTCCTGCGCCACCGAGCACTGATCGGCGGGTGTGTGTTCGCGGCATCCATGGCATGTTGGGCGACCGTAGCGTTCCTGCTGGCCGGGCCGCCCTACAACTACAGTCCGTCGGTGATCGGGCTGTTCGGACTATTCGGGGCCACCGGGATCCTCTCATCGAAGCTGATCGGCCACATCGCAGACCGCGGATGGCAGCAACCGGCCACCGGCGTGCTGCTCACCGCCGGTATGGCCGCGTTTATCGTGCTGTGGGTCGCAGGACACCACCTGGGCTGGCTCATCGCCGGAATCCTCATTCTGGACGTGGCCGTTCGCGGCACCCACCTGCTCAATGCCAGCGTCGTCTACCGGCTGACAGAACATGCCCGATCACGCCTCGCCTCCACATATATGACCGTCTACACATTCGGTGGCATCCTCGGAGCCGCTGTCGGCGCGGCCGGATATCGCGAATCCGGTTGGGCCGCAGTATCGGCAACCGGAGCAATAGCCATGACAATCGGACTCGGCATCTGGGCCTACCAACTGCGACGCGCACCTGGGCCGGTCACCACCTGACACCCTCAATTGTCACGGCCGGAGGGCGGAGCGACTTGCGCTTGCCGTGGTTGGTAACAACGGCGGATCGTCCAACGACTACGCAGGGGTACCGTACAGCCGTCAAATTCACCAGACCCATTGCGTGTCTGTCCTTTTCGGGGCAAGGCGGCAGGCGCAGGAGGAGAGTTCGTGCCGATCATGCAGTTGTTGGGTAAGAGCCGCCGATGGCGCGTCGGCACCGGGCTGGTGCTGGGCGTCGTGGCACCCGTGCTGATCGTGACCGCGTGCACGGCTGACAAGCAGGATTCCGCCGCGCCGGGCTCTGGCACTGTGACGGTCACCTCGATCAGTGCATCGCGGACAACGCCTCCGGCCACCACTGCGGCACCGGGCAATCCTGGCGACACCGGCGGACATCCGGGCAGTGCGGGTGGAGCAGGCACTGGACCGACGGCCGCCGGGCAGCCCGTCACCCAGGGTGGCATCGACAACTGCGGAATCGACTACTGCGGCGCACCCACCGAAACTCAGCCGGCACCAGGTGGCACGGACACCTGTGGCGTGACCTTCTGCGGCACAACGAGCAATCCCGCTCCGGCGCCCGGCGGCACCGATGTCAAGTGCACCGACAAGATCAACTACGCGGGCGATCCGCGGTCCAACGCCGAGATCAACAGCATCGGCGAACGAGACGGCAAGTGCCCCGAACCGATTCATCCGACGACAACCAGCAGTGCGGCACCCCCGCTCACGACCACGCTGGCGCCAACGACTGCTGCTCCATCGCCGACTACGACCCTTACGACGACAACGGCTGCGCAGTAGGAGGGCGGGTCTGGTGCCCAGTGTGCGGGCACCAGGCACCTGACCGGTGCCGATTACGCGCACTCCGGCGCGTCGGCATCCTCGAACAGTGGCTTGCCGGTGGGTGGGGCGTATACGACGTCGAGTACGAGCGGGTCGGGGCCGAGATTGCGGCCGATGTGCACGTTCCAGGCGCCCTCGGGTTCGTAGATGAAGTCGCCGGTGTGGAAGACCGGAGCCACGCAGTCGGGGCCGGGGTGGGTGAGGGTGCCCGAGCGGACGAAGCCGAAGACCGGACCGTAGTGAAAGTGCCAGCCGGTGGAACCGCCTGGGGCAATGGTGATTTCGCGGACGACGAGGTCGGTGCCCGCGACGAAGGGCAGCAGTCCGGCCGGGATCTGGGCCTGGCCGAGGGTGACCGCGGTGATATCGGTGCCGGGCGTCGCGTTGGCGGTCGTCGCGCCGAGAATCGAACCGACCGACACGAGCGCCGCGATGGCCCCGCGCGTATATGGCGTCATCGCGGCAGCCTATCCATCGCGACGCGGTCAGCAAAGGGCCTCGCGCCGCTGCCGGTTCGAGATCGCCGCTGCCGCTGCGGCATTCGCTCGTTTTGTACTGATTGCCCGGGTCCGTGCGACTACCTGGCCCTGGGCTCGGACCGGAGTTCATGAATTGTTCGCGCCTGGGAAGCAGTGTCGAGTTGCGGGATGCGCTGTGGCCGTAGAGCATCGGATGCCGTGCCGTCCAATGCGCTGAACCCAGCTGGCGATCTACCCGATACCGGAATTCCCGCCGCCCTGGCCGCCCAGATGACCATGGCCGAGCAGCACGAATGGCACCGGAACTATCTACGCCGCCATGCCGTCTCGCGGCGCAATGTCCTGCGCGGTGCGGCCGCGGCCGCGGCGGTCGCGGCGGTCGGAACCTCGCCGTTCGGCAGGCGCGCCTACGCCGAGGACGCGCAGCTCGCGGTCGGCGGCCGGCATGTCGGGTACGGACCGGACGCGGCCAGCCAGCTCCGGTTCGCCGGTCAGCTTTCCCGGCCACCGGCCGGTACCAAGGTCTATCTGGACCACGGGCCGACACCCGCGCTCGGCGGCACCGTCGAGGCCGAGGTGCGCAATCTGCTGACCCAGGTGCCCGCCGCCGACGGCGGAGTGCTCGCCGCCGAACAGTTCTACGTACACGCACCGGTCGACGGTCTGCCCGGGCGACTGCCGCACTTCTATCGGTGGCGCACCTCCGACGGGTTCACCGGCGATATCCGCGCCGCCGCACCGGCCATGCCGAGCTCGCGCAGTGCGATCCTGCCCTTCCGATTCACCATGATGGGCGATCAGGGCACCGACAATACCCCGGCGCTGCCGCAGGGCACGGTGCCCGGCGATTACGACGACAAGTACTACAAGGCCGATAACGATCCGACCGCACCGCACGCGACCAATGTGCTGCGCCAGATCGCCGCCGCCAAACCGGATTTCCACGTCCTGGCCGGTGATATCGCCTACGCCGATCCGTCCGGTGCCGGCAAGCCGGGCGAATTCGTCGCACACGACGCGAAGGTCGACTCCGGCTTCGACAAGTACAACCCGTATGTCTGGGATGTCTACTTCGGCGCCATCGAAGTCAGCGCCGCCCAGACGCCGTGGATGTTCGCCACCGGCAACCACGATATGGAAGCGACCTACGGTCAGCACGGTTACGGCGGACATCTGGCGCGGCTGGACTTCCCCGGCAACGGGCCCGCTGGCTGCCCTTCGGCGTACTCGTTCACCTACGGCAATGTCGCGGTGCTCTCGCTCGACGCCAATGACGTCAGCTATGAGATCAAGGCCAATACCGGATATTCCGGTGGAGCACAGACGAGTTGGGTGGAGCGCACCCTCGCGGCCTATCGCGCGGATCCGGATATCGACTTCCTGGTCTGCTTCTTCCACCACTGTGCGTATTCGACCACCGACTCGCATGCCAGCGACGGCGGCCTGCGCGATGCCTGGGCCGCACTGTTCGACAGGTATCAGGTGGATCTGGTGCTGCAGGGGCACAATCACGTCTTCGAGCGCACGGATCCGATCCGCGCTGGCGCCGCGACCAGGGTCGCCGGTGACAATTCGATCGTCTACCCAGAGACCGACGGCACCGTCTATTACACCGTCGGCGGTGGTGGTCGCCCGCGCTACGACTTCCAGCCCGGCTCGCAGGAATCGTTCCGCGGCCACGAATTACCGGACACTACGGTCCCGAACAGCTATGTCTGGACCTCCTCCGGAGACAAGCAAGACGAGGCCGCACCGTGGTCGCGAGTGCGGTTCCGCAACTACTCGTTCCTGCGCGTCGATGTCCGGCCCGGCATCTTCGCCAGCGAAATGGATGTGGTGGCGGTGGACGAATACGGCCGGGAATTCGACAAACTCACCTTCCGCCGCCTCGTCCGCTGAACAACTACTTCTGCTTCGGTGGGAGCGAGCGCGCGTAGCTCACCCCGCGGTCGATCCATTCGTCGAGTGCGTCATCGTCGGTGATCGCCGCGCCGTCGACGCGCAGCCAGTTGTTCATTTCCCGACCGCCCATCACCATCGTGCCGACGTAGTCGCGGGCGAGCAGTGCGGTGCTGTCCTGCGGGTCGACACGCACCAGTAGACCGCCCTTACCGCTGGCCGCGACCGCCATATTGCCGCCGACCAGGAAGGCCAGACCGCCGAACATCTTCTTCTCGACCACGTCGGGTGCGGGTTCGATCAGCTCCCGGATCCGATCGGCGAGTTCCTTGTCATACGCCATACCGCATTGTCGACCAGGGCACCGACAACTTCGCGGCGAACAGCCGCTACGCGCCGATCGCGGCGGCGCACAGCGGCCAGGATTCGTGCAGGTCGCCCTGCCACGGACAGCCGCTATCGGAACCCACCGAATTGCTGCCCGCCCAATGGACGAACCTCGATGGGAATTGTCGCGGCGCAGACCGCGAACAGGAACACCAGGCATCGAATGAGGGAGCGCAGCGAGCGAATCATCGGCACGGTGCCCATCGGGCGGGCCGAATGTGCGCGAGGCGTGGGCACGAGCCGGTACATGGGTCGAATTCCTATCACGGCCGCAGGTGTGGCCTCGGGATACGACGGGCGTGTTTGCTGGGAAATGACACGGCCCCGCCCTCCCGGTGTGGGAGGACGGGGCCGCGGGGCGTCGGGTGAGAGGACCCGAACTCGGGGTCAGCGCCAGGTTTCGGGCGTGACAGGGGCGTCCCAGGCGCGGGCGTACCGGCGCTTGTCCGGGGCGTTGGATTCCTTGGCGCGGTAGACGATGTAGGGGCGGGTCAGGTAGCCGACGGGAGCGCTGAACATGTGGACCAGGCGGGTGTAGGGCCAGATCGCGATGAGAGTCAGCACGACGAGTCCGTGGACCTGGAAGGTCCACGGGGTGCCCACCATCAGCTCGGGCTGCGGGTGCAGGGTGAAAAGGCTGCGAAACCATGGGGATACGGTTTCGCGGTAGTTGTAGGTGCCCCACAGCAGGTTGCTGCCCCAGGTATTGAGCAGGCCGGTGCTCAGGGCGGCGGCCAGCAGTGCGTACATGACCCGGTCGTTGCGGGTGGTGGCCCTGCGGACGGCGGGGACGGTGATGCGGCGGTAGAGCAGGATGCCGATGCCGAGGATGACCGCGAGTCCGGCGACCGAACCCGCCGCCACCGCGACCAGGTGGTAGGTGTGTTCGGAGATGCCGACCGCCGTGGTCCAGGATTCCGGGATCAGCACGCCGAGCACATGGCCGCCGATGACACCGAGCATGCCGAAGTGGAACAGCGGGCTGCCCAGGCGCAGCAGGCGGCTCTCGTAGATCTGCGATGACCGTGTGGTCCAGCCGAATTGGTCATTGCGGTAGCGCCACAGGTGGCCGAGTACGAACGAGGTGAAGGCCACGTACGGCAGGGTCATCCAGCAGGTGGTGGTCATCGGCGGGCTTCCGATCCGTCGAGGAGGGCGGGGTCCATGGCGAAGGGGTCGAGGCCGACCTCCTCCTCAGGGGGTCCCTGCGCGGCGAGTTCGGCGATCCGGCGGCGGTCCGCGGTGGTCAGCGGCGGCAGGGTGGCGACCACCGCGGCGACCACTCCCGCGTAGGGGGATCCGTTGTCCGTCAACGACAGTCGTAGCAGTTCGAGCACCGGGACGTGTTCGCCCAGCAGGCGTTCGCCGCCGATCGGGTCGACAGTGGCGGCGAATTCCAGCAGCACCGGCAGGTGGTCGGGCAACTCCTCGTCGCCGAGTTCGACTCCGGCATGCCGGTAGGCGTGCTTGAACCGCAGCAGTGCCATGCCGCGCTTGCGGGTGTCGCCGTAGGCGTAGAACGTCAGGTGCATGCTGGAACGCCGCCGCATATCGAAGGTTTCGACATACTGCTGGGCCAGTGTGATCGGTGGGGTGGCGCGCAGGTGATGGACGAATTCCAGCAGGTGCGCACCCACCTCATCCGGCAATTGCATTGCGGCATCATCGATCTGGTCGATGGTCGCCAGCATCTGCTCGCTCGGATAGTCGAGCAGCAGGGCGGCTATCCGCCACACCAGACGGCAATCGCGCTCGGACAGCCGGGCGACGGGCTCCGGCCTGCGGCGTACTTTCAACAGTGCCATGACACGCCTCCGACGGCGGCTCGACCGGTGGCGTTCATGGGGTTGCTCCGGTCGGCGTCGGCGCGGCCGAACCGTTCGTGGCCGCCGAACCGTTGATCGAACCATTCATGCCGTTGGCCGCACCGTTCTCCGCCGAGCCGTTGGTCCCGTGGCCATTGCCACTGGTCGCGGCGGGCACCAGTCCCTCGGTGCTGCGCCCATCCCAGTTCAACAGGTTGACCCGCGTCGACTTCTGCTCCGGCGCAGCATCATTGGCATCGGTGAGATGAAACTTCTCCACCATCGTGTCGAAGGCCGTCATACCCGGCCCGCCATCGGTGTCGAGGCTGCATCCGGTGGCGAGCGAATCCAGCTCGTGCGCCTGGGACGTCGCGCCCTGCGGAATCACATACCGGTGTTCGTATTTCGCGATGGCCAGCAGCCGGTACATCGCCTCGATCTCCTCGGGCGCCAAGCGCACCGACGGCGCGATCGAGGGATCGGGTTCCATACCGAGATTCACCGACCGCATGAACGACCGCATCGCCGCCAGCCGCTGCAGCGCCGCTCGCACCGGTCCGATCTCCCCGGCGGTGAACAGTTCGGCCAGGTACTCGACCGGAATCCGCAGTGCGTCGATGGCGCCGAACAGATTCGACGCGTCCTCGGCATCGTGGCCGGTCTCCGCGAGCACATCCACCACCGGCGACAGCGGCGGCACGTACCAGACCATCGGCATGGTGCGGTATTCCGGATGCAGCGGCAGCGCGATCTGGTAGTCGACGATCAGCTGGTAGACCGGCGAGTTCTGCGCGGCCTCGAGCCATTCGGGCGAGATACCGGCGCGTTCGGCCTCCGCGATCACCCGGGGATCATGCGGATTGAGGAACACCCCGAGCTGTGCCGGATACAGATCCTCGGTATCGGTGACCGAGGCCGCCGCCTGCACCGCATCCGCGTCGTAGAGCATGACGCCGATGTAGCGCAGCCGCCCAACGCAGGTTTCCGAGCAGACCGTCGGGATGCCGACCTCCACGCGCGGGTAGCAGAATGTGCACTTCTCCGCCTTGCCCGTCTTGTGGTTGAAGTAGATCTTCTTGTACGGGCAGCCGCTGACGCACTGCCGCCAGCCGCGGCATTTGTCCTGGTCGACGAGTACGATTCCGTCCTCGGACCGTTTGTAGATCGCACCCGACGGGCAGGAGGCCACACACGACGGATTGAGGCAGTGCTCGCAGATGCGCGGCAGGTAGAACATGAAGGTCTGCTCGAACTCCAGCTTCACCTGATCGGAGAGCCTGGCCAGCAGCGGATCCTTGCCGACCTGCTCCGGTCCGGAGCCCAGGTCGTCATCCCAGTTGGCGCCCCAGGTGATCTTCGTATCCTGGCCGGTGATCAGCGATTTCGGCCGCGCGACCGGGCTGGTGTCCAGCGCAGGCGCCGACAGCAGATTGTCGTAGTCGTAGCTCCACGGCTCGTAGTAATCCGAGACCGTCGGCAGATCGGGATTGGCGAAGATATTGAGCAGCCGCTTCAGCCGCGAACCGGATTTCAGGGTGAGCTTGCCGCGCTTGGTGAGCGTCCAGCCGCCCTTCCATTTGTCCTGATCCTGGTACTGGCGCGGATAGCCCTGTCCCGGACGGGTTTCCACATTGTTGAACCACATGTACTCGGTGCCGCCGCGGTTGGTCCACGCCTGCTTGCAGGTGACGCTGCAGGTGTGACAGCCGATGCACTTGTCCAGGTTCATCACCATGGCCAGCTGTGCCATGACACGCATGTCAGTACTCCACTTCCTGCGAGCGGCCATCGGGCAGAGCGTGGTGACCTCGTCGGAATTGCATGTCAGTACTCCACTTCCTGCGAGCGTCGACGAATCGTGGTGACCTCGTCGCGCTGATTTCCGGTGGGTCCGTGGTAGTTCAGTGCGAAGGACTGCTGCGCATAACCGCCGATGAGATGCGATGGCTTGATCATGATGCGGGTGAGCGCGTTGTGGATGCCGCCGCGCTTACCCTTGCCCGGCTGGGTTTCCGGTGCGGCCCAGTCGAATCCGTTCCCGTTGCCGTTCGAATTCGGCAGTCCCTCGATGCGCGGCACGTCCACCGCCCGGTCCTGGGCGTGGTACATGAATACCGTGCCCTCGGGCATCCGGTGGCTGACGATCGCCCGCGCGACGACCACACCGTTGCGGTTGACCGCCTCGATCCAATCGTTGTCCGCCACACCGATCTTCGCGGCATCTCTATCCGACATCCAGATCGACTGCCCGCCGCGCGAGAGCGTCAGCATGTGCAGGTTGTCCTGGTACGCCGAGTGGATCGACCACTTCGAATGCGGTGTGAGGTACCGAACGGTGACGCCGTTGTCACCGACGGACCCCACCCCCGGCTCACTGAACAGCGCGCTCATATCCAGCGGCGGCCGGAAGATCGGCAGCTGCTCTCCGAGTTCGGCCATCCAGTCGTGGTCGAGGTAGAAGTGCTGGCGCCCGGTCAGGGTGTGCCAGGGCTTGAGTCGTTCGGTATTGATGGTGAACGGCGAGTACCGCCGTCCGCCGGTCTCGCTACCCGACCACTCCGGCGAGGTGATCACCGGAACCGGCCGGGATTGGGTGTCGGCGAAGGTGATTCGCTTGCCCTCGTGTTCGGCGGCGAGATCGGCGAGCTGGGTTCCGGTGCGCCGCTCCAGCGCATGGAACCCTTCGACCGCGAGCCTGCCATTGGTGGTGCCCGAGAGCGCCAGGATCGCCTCGGCCGCGTGGGTGTCCTTGGCCAGCGACGGACGCCCCTTGGCCACACCGGAAACCACGGTGCCGTTCACACCGGCGAGGTAGGCCACCTCTTCGTGCGGATGGGTGGTGACGCCCTTGGTGGTGACGCCGAGCGTATCGATCAGCGGTCCGAGCGCGGCCATCTTCTCCGCGAGCTTGGGGTAGTCCCGCTCGACCACCACCAACTTCGGCATCGTCCTGCCCGGAATCGGTTCGCACTCACCGGTTTTCCAGTCGAGTACGCGTCCACCCGCCTGTGCCAGGGCATCCGGCGAATCGTGCTGCAGCGGAACCGCGACAATGTCCTTGCGCTTGCCGAGGTGCTTCTCGGCCATCCAGGAGAATCCGCGCGCGATGCGGTGGAACGCCTCGAAATCCGTCTTGGCCTCCCATGGCGGGGAGATCGCGGGGGAGAAGGCGTGCACGAACGGGTGCATATCGGTGGAGGACAGGTCGTGTTTCTCGTACCAGGTGGCGGCGGGCAGCACGATATCGGAGAACAGCGTGGTGCTGGTCATCCGGAAGTCCAGTGACAGCAGCAGATCCAGCTTTCCGGTCGGCGCCTCCGCGCGCCAGACCAGCTCCTGCGGGCGCACCCCCTCGGCATCGGTGGTCTGCAGATTGGAATCCGCGCCGAGCAGATGCTTGTGGAAGTATTCGTTGCCCTTCCCGGAGGACCCGAGCAGATTCGCCCGCCATACGGTCAGGCAGCGCGGAAAGTTCTCCGGCGCATCCGGATCCTCACAGGCGAAGCGCAGGTCGCCGGATACGAGCCCGTCCACCACATACTCGGGCGCGGTCTTGCCCGCCGCCTCGGCCTCGTCCACCAGATCCAGCGGATTGCGGTCGAATGTCGGATAACTCGGCATCCAGCCGAGGCGACTGGCCAGCGCGATATTGTCGGCGGCGGTGCGCCCCGCGAATTTGCCACGGCCCAGCGGGGAGGCGAACGACTGTGCGGTGAACGGATCGTAGCGCCACTGGTCATTGCTGAGGTACCAGAACACCGTGCCCTGCATCTGGCGCGGCGGTCGCTGCCAGTCCAGCCCGAAGGCCAGTGTCGCCCAACCGGTTACCGGGCGGCATTTCTCCTGGCCGACGTAATGTGCCCAGCCGCCGCCATTGACGCCCTGGCAGCCGGTGAGCAGGGTCAGGGTGAAGAAGGCGCGGTAGATCTGGTCGGAGTGGAACCAGTGGTTGGTGCCGGCACCCATCAGGATCATCGACCGGCCGCCGGATTTATCTGCGTTATCGGCGAATTCGCGGGCGATGCGCTGAGCCTGTGCGGCGGGTACGCCGGTAATGGCCTCCTGCCAGGCCGGGGTGTAGGGCTCGGACGCGTCGTCGTAGCCCGTCGGCCAGGTGCCCGGCAGTCCGTCGCGCCGCACACCGTACTGCGCGAGCAGCAGGTCGAACACCGTGGTGACCCGCTTGCCCGCGACGGTGATCGTCGGCACGCCGCGCACCAGCACGCCCGCGGTATCGGTGTCGAATCGCGGCAGCTGTACCGCGATCGGGTGCTGGTCGGCCCGGTCGTGCAGGGTGAGCAGCGGATCGACGCCCTCCAGATCCAGATTCCACTTGCCGGTATCGCCCGCGGTGAAGCGGTGCCCGAGTGAACCATTGGGCACCACCGGATTACCGGCGGCGTCGAGCAGCACCATCTTGTGCGCGGCGGTCTCATCGGTGTGGCCGAGGTCGGCCGCGGTGAGGAATTTGCCGGGCAGCGCGCCGTCGTGGTGGTAGACGCCGTCGGCGTGCCAGCCCTCGGGATCGTCGAGGCAGACCAGGAAGGGCAGATCGGTGTAGCGCTTGACGTAGTCCAGGAACCGGGGCGTTGCGCGGTCGACGAAGAATTCCTTCAGGACCACATGGCCCATCGACATGGCAAGGGCCGCATCGGTTCCCGGCCGCGCGGGCACCCATTCATCGGCGAATTTGGTGTTGTCCGCGTAGTCGGGCGAGACCACGACGACCTTCTGACCGCGGTAGCGGGCCTCGGTCATATAGTGCGCATCCGGGGTCCGGGTCACCGGGACATTCGATCCCCACATGATCAGGTAGCCCGCGTCGAACCAGTCGGCCGATTCCGGCACATCGGTCTGATCGCCGAAGACCTGCGGGGAGGCCACCGGCAGGTCGGCGTACCAGTCGTAGAACGAGAGCATCGAGCCACCGAGCATCGAAATGAATCGGGCGCCAACGGCATGGCTGACCATCGACATGGCCGGAATCGGGGAGAACCCGGCAACACGATCGGGTCCGTACTTCTTGATCGTGTGCACATGCGCGGCGGCGGCGATCTCGGCGGCCTCCCACCACTCCGCGCGGACGAATCCGCCCTTGCCGCGAGCGGACTTGTAGCGCTGGGCCTTTTCCGGATCCTCGACGATCGCTGCCCAGGCCAGCACCGGATCCCGGAGCCGTTCCTTGGCCTCCCGGTACAGTTCGAGCAGGACACCGCGCACATACGGATAGCGCACGCGCGCGGGCGAATAGGTGTACCAGGAGAACGACGCGCCCCGCGGGCAGCCGCGCGGTTCGTACTCGGGCTTGTCCGCACCGACCGACGGATAGTCCGTCTGCTGCGACTCCCAGGTGATCACGCCGTCCTTGACGTAGATCTTCCAGGAGCAGGATCCGGTGCAGTTCACCCCGTGCGTGGAGCGCACCACCTTGTCGTGTGACCAGCGGTCGCGGTAGAACTCGTCGGCGCTGCGCCCGCCGACCTGATGCAGGCTGCGCCGATCGGCCGACACCTCGCCCCGGTGGAAATATTTGCCGAGACGCAGCAGTGCGTC
Source organism: Nocardia sp. NPDC004278 (assembly GCF_053602975.1). Classification (NCBI taxonomy): domain Bacteria; kingdom Bacillati; phylum Actinomycetota; class Actinomycetes; order Mycobacteriales; family Nocardiaceae; genus Nocardia; species Nocardia sp. NPDC004278. The sequence continues at coordinate 69,532 of NZ_JBSGEQ010000030.1, read as the reverse complement.
ACTCGCGTCGCTGGATTGCCGATCGGCCGAATCGGAGGACGCGGAAGCCGGAATGCGCGAATTAACCACGACGTCCCCTTCGAGCTGTGAAATCGGGCTGATGCACCGACTGTAAGGAGGTCACGACGCACGTCCAAACGAATCTCTCACAGCGCGCGCTGGGCGGTGGTGAGTTGTGAGGTCGGCGCAACGTGATGGTCACCGCGCGATTGCCCCCGAATGCCGAGGGCATCGAGGTGACCTGGGCGGATCCGCCCTGACCGGCCGAAATACGGCTTGCGGCAGGTGTTTCGGGGGCTTGCCGGTGATGCTTTGGAAACCGCGGGTTCTCAGGTGGTTTACATTTGTTAACACACTCCGAGACATCTGCTGCGGCCCATTTCGCATCCGCGCGGAGCGGTCGAACGGCCCCGCGCGCACCATTTTCACGACCCGATTCGCTATTCGCTACCAATTTGCCCGTAGTTTCGGTGATTACCGTATGCGCGGATTATTCTGCGGCGCATGCAGCGTTTCGAAGCGACCATCGAGTCCGCCGCCAGAGGCGGTGCCTACGTCGCGGTGCCCGCCGAGGTCATCGCGGCGCTCGGGGGCGGCGGCCGGATACCGGTCCGCGCCAGTTTCGACGGCATCGCCTACACCGGGTCCATCACGTCCATGGGTGCGAGGCCGTGCCTCGGCATGCTCAAAGCGATCCGCACCGAACTGGGTAAGCAGCCCGGCGATACGGTCGAGGTCACGGTGGAGCGCGACGACGCCGAGCGCACGGTCGAAGTCCCCGCCGACCTGGCCGCCGCACTGGCGGTCGCCGGGGTGCGCGCGGCATTCGACGCACTGTCGTTCACGGCGCGCCGCGAACTCGTCACCGGTGTCGTCGCGGCGAGGCGGCCGGACACTCGGTCCCGGCGGATCTGGAAGGCGGTGGCGGCGGCCAGCTAGCCGCCGTCAAAGTGCCAGCGCGGCAGGCGAATACCTCAGGGCAGGGTCAGTTCGGCGAACGAGGCGATCCAATGATGCGGGGGCCGTGCGGGATTCGGCTCGCCGGGACGATGGACGCCGGTCACCGACCAGCCTGCGGCGACCGCCGCGTCGAGTTCGTCCGGGTGGTCGGACAGGAACAGGATGCGGTCGGCGGATGTGCCGATGGCGCTCGCGATCTTCGCATACGACGCGGCCTCGCGTTTCGGCCCCGCGCTGGACAGGTCGAAATAGCCGCTGATGAGCGATGCCAGTTCGCCGCCGCGGGCGAAGGTGAACCAATCCTGTTGGTTGCGTACCGATCCCGAGGAATAGACGTAGAGCGCCAGGCCAGCGGTGTGCCAGGCGGCGAGGGCGGGCACGACATCCGCGAAGAATTCGCCGTGCAGCGCGCCATTGCGGAAGCCCTCGGCGCAGATGATGCCCTGCGCGGCCTTGAGCGGTTCGGCCTTCACATCCGAGCCGAGCCAGTCGCGCAGGATCGCGGCCACCTCGTCGGTATCGGCATCGGGGCGTTCGGCGAGTTCGCGGGTGGCCGCGATAATGGGAGCGGCCGCGCCCGTGCGGTTTTCGGCCAGCCACTCGGGCAGCCGCGCACGGGTGTAGCCGTACAGGTCCTCGCGCACCGAGCTGGTCGGGCTGGTGGTGCCCTCGATATCGACGACGACGGCGGCGATCACGAGGCGGTCAGCAGTTGGTCGAGGGTCGGGAAGCCCGCGCTGATGGGGTCACCGGTGAAATCGCCGACCCAGCCGTCGGCCTCCTCGAAGAATCGGATGGCGATGAAGTCGGGGCGGGTGCCCATATCGAACCAGTGCAGCGTGCCCGCCGGCACCGAGAGCAGGTCGCCGCCTTCGCAGACCGCCGCCACCACCTCGTCGCCGAGATGCAGGTAGAAGCAGCCGCGTCCGGCCGCGAAGAAGCGCACCTCGTCCTCGGCGTGCCGATGCTCATTGAGGAACTTCTCCCGAGCGCCCTTGGCGATCTGCGGCCACTCCGGATTCGCGTCGTCGGGGTGGATCCGGGCGATATCAATATGCTGGTAGCGGCCGGAGGCATTGAGTTCGGCCACTCGGTCGTCATATTCGGCCAGCAGCTGCTCCGATGCCGTTTCGGTGGCGTTGTCCAGCATCGGCCAGCGGTCGAAAGTGATTCCCCGGGCAGCCAATTCGGCGGCGATCACCGCATCGTCGGTGGTGTGCAGCAGGATCTTGTCGGCATTGTCGGCGGCCATAACCTGCAGCAGCGTCATGATGTCAGTCCAATCTCGAGGATCTCGTTCGGATTGCGTGCTGGTCGTTTCGAGCGACCTATAAGCAGTCGTTAGCGGTGAAGGCCTGTCGACGGCCGGTGCGGGCCACCAGCTCGCACAGGGCTTCGAGGCATTCGGCACGGTCGCGTGCCTGGGAGAGATTGTCCCCCCAGGTGGTGATCCCGTGCCCCGCGATGGCCAATGCCGGTGCCGCGGTGGGGTTTTCGCGCAGGTATCGCTCGATATCGGTGCCGATGCGCGCGACGTCGGGCCAGTTCGGGAAGACGGGCAGGTCCAGGACGGTCGGATAGGTGCCGTCCGGCAGCTCGGCCACCAGGCCCTTGATGAGTTCGTAGTCGGCGATGCGCATGGTGGTCACCGCATCGGGGGAGCCCGAGCGGGTCGCGGCGGTCGTCGCGTACGGCGGATGGATGTGCACGACGGCCGTGGCGTCGGTGGTTCGGTACACCGCCGTGTGAATTGTGGTCTCCGCCGAGGGTTTGCGCTGCCGGTCCGACACCGGCGCGGAGTCCGCGATGCGGACGGTCACCATGTCAGCCGCGGTCAGTTCGCCCTTCGACAGACCACTGCCGGTGATGACCGCGGTATTGCCGGTGCGCACCGAGATATTGCCCGCCGTGCCCGGCATCCAGCCGCGGCCGTACAGCTCGCGTGCGATATCGGCAATGGCCGCACCCGGATCGTCTTCGGCCGGTTCGGCATTCGCGCAGTGCACGATACCGAGTTCGGTGACGACCGCGGTCACCAACTCCGCTGGCGTCACATCGAAGGCCGGATTGAAAGCTTCGGTATCGGTGGGAGCCGTTGCGACGCCCCCGAATCCGGTCACCTCTGCCGCGGCCCGCTGTTCGACGACGATCTCGGCGCCGGTCGCGGTCTTCGGATCGCGCGTGGACTCCGGCGCCACCACGATGAACGGAATGCCGTGGTGGCGGGCCGCGATCGCGAGCCCATAGGTGCCGATCTTGTTCGCCACATCGCCATTGGCGGTCACCCGGTCCGCGCCGACCAGCACACAGTCGACCTGACCGGTCGCCATCGCCCACGCGGCGGCCGAATCGATGGTGAGTCGATACGGTATGCCCGCTTCGGCCAGCTCCCAGGCCGTCAGCCGCGCGCCCTGCAAGAGCGGGCGGGTCTCGTCGACCAGGACGTTCTCGATCGCCCCGCGTTCGGAAAGCACCCGCATCGCCCCGATCGCGGTGCCGAAGGCGCTGGTCGCCAGTCGCCCGGTATTGCAGTGGGTGAGCACCCGCAGCGGCCGGTCCGGGCACAGCCGTTGCACGAGATCGGCGGCATGGGTGGCGGCGGCCCGATTGACCCGACCGTCCTCGGCCAGCATGTCCAGGGTTTCGGCGAGTACCGCGTCCGCGCCGAGTGGCACCTTGGGCACCACCCGCCGCACCGCCCAGGCGAGATTGACCGCGGTGGGCCTGGCATCGGCGATCCGCGCGGCATCGGCCTCGGCCCGCGCCACCTCGACGACGCCGTCGGTCGTATGCGCGGCGGTGGCGATGACCACACCGAACGCACCGGCGATGCCGATGGCGGGCGCGCCGCGGATGGCCAGCGTCTTGATCGCGTCGATGACCTCGTCGACGGTGGTCAAACGCAGCTCGCGCACCTCATGCGGCAGTTCACGCTGGTCGATGGTGACCAGCGCACCGTCGTCCCAGATCAGGGAACTGTCGTCCATCAGGCGCATCCTTCGGTATCGCGGCGTGGGGGTGTTGCCCCTGGTCAACGGTATCGGACCGCCGGTGGCGGCGGAAATCCGGCCGACGGGCTCCCGGCGTCATTCCGCAGCGAACTCCGCCTTGCGCTCGACCGTCTCGCACATCGAACAGCTGCCATTTCGGCGCGTCGACAGCGGTGCCGGAACTTATGCGTCGGCGACGGCTCCGTGCAGCACCATGTCGACGGTGTGGTCGAGGTGTTCCGGTGTCACGGCCTCGCCCCGCAGCAGTACGCGGAACCAGATCGAGCCGGCCAGCATATCCATGATCGTCTTGGGGTCCGCGGTGGGCGGCAGCTCGCCTCGCTCGATGGCGCGCTGGAAGATGGGTTGTTCGCGGGCAAGTCGGTCGGCGAAGAACGCCCGGGCGACCTGGCCGAGTTCTGGCCGCCGCGGCGCGGCAGCGAAGACGGGCGCGATGATCGGCGCAGTGCGGTCGGCGGTGAGCAGTTCGGCAATGCTGCGTGCCAGCCCGAGGAGGTCGCCACGCAGGCTGCCGGTGTCCGGCACGGCGAAGGTGAGCGGTTGGGAGGCGACGAGGGTGGCGGCCAGCAGCGCGTCTTTGGAAGGCCACCAGCGGTAGATGGTCGTCTTGTTGACGCCCGACTCGGCCGCGACCGACTCGATGGTCAGGCTGTCGTACCCCTTCTCGGTCAACAGTTTCAGTGTCGCCGCGAAGATCTCCTCTGCCTTGCGCGGCCCGATGGTGGGCCTCTTGTCGATATCCACCCCATCACTCTACAACGCAACGTTGCGTTGCTAGGTCTACGGAGGTATATTTGCGACGCAACGTTGCGTTGCATTCATGCGATCGGAAGGGCGGCTCTGATGAGCTGCGCAATTCACCCATCACCGATGGCGCAACGATGCCGCGAGTACGACGCAATCTCAGACGGTTGGTCGGTTATCGAGGTGACCGTGACGATCTATTGCTGGAGGTAGTTACCATGCGCAAAGCTGTGACGTGGGGATTGTTCCTCGCTTGGCTGGCCAATGACACCGAGGAATGGTTCACGATGGCACCGTGGTCGCAGCAGAACGCGGCCAGAACGGGAAAGCGGCAACTCGGTCCCGTGTGGCTGCGGGAGCCGGTCACGTCTGCCCAGTCGCACGTCGCGATCTCGCTGATGGGTGCGTTCGTGCTGGCCGCAGCGGCGCGAGGCGCCGCGACCGGCGGCCGTTCCCGCTTCTTCCAATCCACCCTCGTCGGCTTCGGCGTGCACGGATTCGGCCATCTCGCCCTCAGCGCCGCGCACCGCGGCTACACCCCGGGCGTGGCAACCGCGCCGACCGTGGTCATCCCGTACTCCCTGTGGGCCTGGCGGGAACTGGGCAGACAGGGAGTCCGCAGGAACGATGCGTGCACATGGCTCGGCGCTGCCGTCCTGCTTCCCGCATCACTGGCAGCGGTCCACTCGACCGCACGTGCACTCACCCGACCGGCGTCGTAATCGGACGCAGTAGCGGTCGAAGCCGCGCTGGGTGGGCCACGAATCCCGGAGTGCCGCCGGATTCACAGCGGCATCTCGGACCAGGTGCTATTTGCCGACCCGCATAAGTGGCATAACCGTTGTCGCGCAGGACTTCTGGCAACATCAGCACATCGTCGGCGAGTTCGAGTCACAGACGGGATATCCGGGGTCGGCATTGGCGACAAAGCCGAAACCTGCACGGTGGATAGGGATTCCGGTCAAAGCGACGCGCGCGATGGTGAGCGCGGTGGGGTGGTGTGGTAGTTGGTGAGCCGAAGGCCGATGGCGGCCAGGCGATCCAGCGTCGGCGCCTCGATCTCGGAGCCGAACAGGCCGATATCGCGGTAGCTCATGTCATCGATTGGCGCCACAACGACATTCGGTGGCCCTGCCGTGCGGTCGGCGGATAGGTTCACGCAGGGGTGGAATCGGCGGTCGTGCGAGCACCCGAGAAACCTTCATAACGATGCCGTCCCCGCTCCCGATCCGGCCCGCCGCGCCTCGGGTCCTGACGCCCGGAGCTACTGCGCCTCGGCGCGCAATTCCCACACGGCGGCCCGCAATGCATTTCGTATTTTCGGCGGCGAAAAGCGGCTCTGGCGCGTGGCCGTGCTTAATTCGAACCGCGCGCAGTGCATTCGCGAGAATACGTGGGACGTTTATGGGGTGACCGGCCGAAATACCATGCCGTAATTAGCGTCCGGAGCCGGGAAGAACCGGAGCGGAGCCGGGGTGCGCGCAAACGAGCCGCCGGTCCAAGCAGGATCCGGCGGCCCGTTTCAGATCAGTGCTGTCCGGGTCGGCGCTGCTCAGAGCCACGCCGTTCCGAACCCTGGTCCTGACGCTGCTGTTCCATCCGGTCGCGATCGCTCAACGAGCCGGATCGGTTCATGCCCTCCTGGCGCTGCTGTTGCTGCTGCCGCTCCATCTGCTTGGGCATTTTCTTAGGCGTCTTCTTCGACTTTTCAGCCATCTCCACTCGGTCCTTTCCGAAGTGATTTGGATTCGCCTAACAACGTCACAATAGCGAGCGGACATCAGCAGTGGAAGAAGAATGTCGATTCTTTACATCCGCAGTGGGAGGAATTCGACCAGATCGTCGTCGGTGGCCTGGGCCGCGACAATGACCAGTCCGTCACGGTCGACCAGCCCGCCCAGATGGGTGGTGCGGACCTGGGGATCGGCCAGCCAGCCGCCGTAGGGGGCGATGCGGGCCGGGACGATGCGGGTGACGGGTCCGGAGATCGCGCTCGCATTGTGCAGCGGCCCGACCAGCGGGCGCAGCGGATGGCCGCCGGTCCGGCCTTCGACGAGGGCGGGGGATAGGGCCATCAGCGTGGCCAGCGCCGCGAAGGGGTTGCCGGGCAGACCGAGAACGGTTGTGCCGGTAGCCAGTTCGGCGACGACGGTGGATCCGCCGGGACGGATGGCCAAGCGGTGCACCAGGATTCGAGCCTGAGCGCGCGCGATGGCGCCGCGCAGCTGATCTGCCGCCCCACCGCCGGTGGCGCCGACGATCACCAGCAGATCGCAATCGTCGGCGGCGCCGAGCACCTCGTCGAAGCCGCGCGGAGTATCGCGCAGGTGCACCCGATCGATGGTGTGAATTCCGTACCAGGACAGTACCTTCGGCAGAATGAGCCCGATCGAGTCGCGGGTCTGGCCGGTCTGCAGCGGGCCGGTGCTGCGGATCTCGTCGCCGGTCATGATGATTCTGGCCCGGACCGGACCGCGCACGGCCGCCTCGGTCACCTCGACACTGGCCGCGGCGGAGATCAGGGCCGCGGTGACGGCGGTGCCCTCGGGGGCGACCAGATCGCCGCGATCGCGGTCCTCGCCACGGCGGCGGATATCCTCGCGCAGCGGGGAATCCGGTAGTCGGTGCAGTATTTCGTCCTCGTCGATGCGCGCGAATTCGTCACGGAGCACCCGGGTGGTGCCATCGGGCACATGGGCGCCGGTGGCGATCCGCACCGCCTCGCCGGAGAGCAACCCGACCGGCCGCCGCCCGCCCGCGAAGCCGATATCGCGGCGCAAACGCCACGGACCGTCACCGGATACCGCGTATCCGTCCATTGCCGAGACGTCGAAGCGCGGCAGCGGCCCGACCGCGGTCAGCGCCGCGGCCAGGGTGGCACCGGGTACCGAGCCCAGCTCGGCCCGATATTCGGTGAGTCGAGAGACGGTGGTGCGCAGGATATTCCGTGCTTCATCGAGGGGCAGCGCGGTACCGGCGGCAGTCGACGGTGTTGGATGACCACTCGGCGCGGCGGTTTCGGTAGCACCGGTATCCAAGGCCAGCCGGGCCCGGCGCACCTGCTCTTCGGTATCGCAATCGGCGATACCCGCCATGGTGACGGTGACCGTATCGGCCGGAATCAACGCCTTCATCGGCTGATTGATCAGCGAGTCCAGCCGCGCCAGCGCGCTCGCCAGTGCCGTGCGCCGCCATACACCGATCAGATACTGCGGCCGTCCGGATTCATCGGCCGCGAAGACCGCGTCCGCACCGGATTCGGTGCCGTGCCGAATCAGTTCCGGCACCGTCGTTTTCGACAGGAATGGCAGATCCGCCGCGAGCACCACCACCAGCGGGGCGGTGGTGGGACCGAGCGCCCGCAGCCCGACCCCCACCGCGGCGACCGGACCCGAGCCCGGCGGTACCTCCCGCACCTGAATGATTTCCGGGTCCAATTCGGGCCGGTGCGGTCCGACGACAACGGTTTGCCTGCAGGACGTCACCGCCGTCAGCGCCGCATCGAGCATGGTTCGACCGCCGATGACAATGGCGGGTTTGTCGACGCCCCCCATCCGGCTGGCGCGCCCGCCCGCCAGCACGATCGCATCCGCGGCGATCACCGGTGGGCGCCCGGCGCGATGGCCCGTGGCATCGCGTCGCGATTCGATGCGGGGTGGCGGTCGGGCAACGGGTGGGCAAGCATGGCCGAAATGCTAATTCGTCGCGGCACGGATCCGGGGAGGGCCTGGAACCGCGGGCGACCGGCGGGCCATCGCACCCGCTACACCGCCGAATGATCGTGGGCCAGCCGGAGCAGCCGGAATTCGTTGGTCTCCGGATCGGCCAGCGCCAGCCCGGGTGCGCTGCCGATGACGTCCGGGCCGACCTCGGTGGCGCCCGCCGCGCGGAGCCGGGCCAGCTCGGCGGCCGGATCATCGGCGGGGAAGAACGCCAGGTCGAGATGGACTCGATTGCGGCCGTGCTCGATATCGGGCGTACGAATGAATTCCAGCCAGCAGCCGAGTCCGGTCGCCGAACGCAGCCCCGCCACCTGCGCGCCGCCGTGCGCGACCGGCCAGCCGGAGGCGGTGGACCAGAACTCGGCCAGCCGCGCCGGGTTGTTGGTGTCGACCACGATGGCGGCCACCGCGCCGGTGTCCACGTACTCCTCCCGAGGCTCCAGCACGCAGAATTCGTTGCCCTCCGGATCGGCGAGCACCACCCACGGCACCGTGCCCTGGCCGATATCGATGTGGCGGGCTCCCAGCGCGAGCGCGCGGTCGACCTGCACCTGCTGATGCTCGACTGAGCGACTGGCCAGATCCAGATGAATGCGGTTCTTACCGCCCTTCGCACGCGTCGCTGGCCGGAAGGTCAGGGCCAGGTCGAGGCCGTCGGGATCGGGCGCCGCCACGTCGACCGCGTCGGGGCGGTCGATCGTCACCGTCCAGCCCAGTAACTCGGCCCAGAAGTCCGCGATGGACCGGGGCCGGTCGGCATCGAATGCGACACACGCCAGGCGGGTGGACATGACTCAACGGTAACCGCCGTCCGACGGCGACGGAGCCGTTTACGGGAGCGGGAAGCGCGCGGTGCGCAGGTCCACTCGACCGTCGCGGATCGGGACGCCCTCGGCGGCCAGCAAGCGCAGCTGGCGATCGGCCAGATGGGCGGCGGGACGGCCGCCCGCGCCGATCACCCGGTGCCATGGCAGGTCCGCGGAGTCGGTGCGCATGATCCAGCCGACCGTACGCGGGGTGGACAATCCGGCGGCCGCGGCGATATCGCCGTAGGTGACCACCCGGCCGGGCGGCATCGTCGCAACGAGCGCCCGCACCCGCTCGACCTCGGCATCGGTGGTGGCCATCGGACTCACAGTACCGATCGGATCAGCGCCGCGGTCTCGGCCGGTCGGGCCTGGGCGACCATATGATCGCAGTCCCATTCGAGCATGGTCAGATTCGCGCCGAGATGCTCGGTGAGCGCGGCCCGGAACTCCGGCGTCACGAAGGGCGGCACCACCTTCATGGCCTGCACCAGGACCGTCGGCAGGTCGGCGGGTGGCAGCACATAGTGCCGGGCCAGCTGGCCCCAATAGGAATTGACGGCGGGCAGGCTGATCCGCCAGCCGACGCGGCCGTCGGCGGTCGGCATCAGATGTTCGGCGAGTTCGGCATCGAGCAGGCGCGGCTCCACCTCGCCCCAGCCGGTGGAGATCTTGTCCTGACGAGCGTGCTCGACGGTGTCGTAGTCCGGTGAGGCCAGACTGGACAGCGCGATATCCATCAGGCGCTCCGGCTCGAGCGCGATGGCCGAATCGAGCAGGATCAGTTTGCGAACCAGGTGCGGATGGTGACGGACCAGGTGCAGTGCGCAGGCTCCGCCGAACGAATGCGCGACCACCACCACCGGCTCGTCGGCCTCCGCGGTCAGCAGTTCGACCAGATCCTCGACGATGGCCTCGAAGTTCCATGGCGGCAGCGCCGGCGAGCGGCCGTGTCCGCGCAGGTCGGGGGCGATGATCCGGATATCGGGCAGATGTCGGGTCGCCAGATCTTCCCAGCGTTTTCCGTGACCGGTCACACCATGCAGGGCCAGGACTTTCGGTCCGTCGGCAGGTCCGAACCGATACACATGAAGAGGCGACACACGACCCATATTGACGTATATCGAATCCCATCGCAGACCGAGGCGTGTGTTCGACCTCACCGACGCGTGAATCGGGCGCGTGGCGTGTCGGGGGTGTCTGTTGCAATAGCCCGCGTGGTGCGATCGGATAGCGCGGTGCGACTTGTTCGCCGAAATATGGCGGCACCCCCGACTCTGGTCTGGGGTGCCGATGTCCGCGCGCTGTTCGACGCCGCCGCCACCGTTGGCCCGATTAGACCGGGCTGGCGGCCCTGGCAGGTGCTCGGCGGCCCCGGCACCGGTAAGACGGCGCTGCTGATCGATCTGGCTGCCGAGCGCATCGCCGCGGGCGCCGATCCGGAATCGGTGCTGGTGCTGACCCATTCGAAGCAGGCGGCGAGTACCGTGCGCGACGCGATCACCGCACGGCTGAGCGGTCCGGACAGCGCGGAGGGCGGTGTGCCCGGCGCCACCAGGGAGCCGCTGGTGCGGACACTGCACTCTTACGCATTCTCGGTCTTGCGCAGACATGCCAGCGCGCACGGCAATCCGCCGCCGCGTTTGCTGACCGGTGCCGAGCAGGATGCCGTCGTGCGTGAAATGCTGCGCGGCGATCTGACCGATATCGCGGCCGGGGCCGCTGACCTCTGGCCGGAAAGGTTGCAGCCAGCACTCGGCCTCGGTGGCTTCGCCGAACAGTTGCGCGATCTCATGCTGCGGGCCACCGAACGCGGACTCGGACCCGAGGATCTGGTGCGGCTGGGCCGCGAGCACGGTCGGCCGGAGTGGGTGGCGGCGGGTAAATTCGCGGTCCGGTACGAACAGTCGATGCTGCTGCGCTGGTCGGTCGGGGTGGAGGCACCCGAGGCGACCGCACCGGCATTGGATGCGGCCGAACTCGTCGGCGCGGCCTTGGACGCGCTGGCCGGTGACGCGGATCTGCTTGCGGCCGAACGCAATCGGATTCGATACCTGCTGGTCGACGATGCACAGCATCTGGATCCGCAGGCCGCCCTGCTGGTCCAGGTAATGGGTACCGCCGCGCACACCGCGGTCGTCGCGGGTGATCCGGATCAGGGGGTATTCGCCTTCCGCGGTGCCGACGCGCGCTTCGTCGCCGATCTGGCGGCGCCGGACGGACAGCGAATCATCCTGCGGGACAACCATCGATCGGGCGGCCAGGTACAACTGGCCGTCGCGCGGATCGCCGCGAAATTGCCCGGCAGTGCGCCACAACGTTTTTCGGCACCCGGTCATACGGTCGAGCCAACGGATGACGGCACCGAGGTGCGGGTGCGGGTGCTGGCCACCCCGGCCAAGGAGGCCGCCCTGATCGCCGATCATTTGCGGCGCGCGCACCTCACCGACGGTGTTGCGTGGTCGCGGATGGCGGTGATCGTCCGCTCGGTGCCGCTGTCGCTGGCACCGCTGCGCCGTGCCCTGCTCGCGGCCGGAGTGCCAGTGCAGCAGCCCGCACTCGACGCGCCATTGGCCCGGCGGCGCGGTGCGGCCTGGATGCTGCTCGCGCTGCGGGCGGTGCTGGCCGAGGAGGCGCAGCAGCGTGGACGACGGCGCTCGGCCGAGGCGATGTTCTCGGCGGAGGACGCGTTGGATCTATTGGCCGGACCATTGGGCGGAGCCGATCAGATCACCCTGCGTCGATTGCGTCGCGGTATTCGGCGCAGTGTGCTGGAGGCCGCACGCACTGAAATCAAGACCGCGCTCGGGCGCGCGAGTTCCGTGCCCGACGGTGAACCCGATTGGACCGCTGCGGATTTCCCGTCGGACGATGGTGGGGATTTGCCGCCCGATGAGGCGGATTTCCCGCCCGATGGGGCGGAGCTGCTGCCCGGTGCGGCGGATCTGCTGCCGGACGAGGCGGGTGTCGGCGATAACGATGTCCGACGCGATATCGCGACGGCCGAGCGGAGCATCGGCGAAACCGAACGGATCGCCGACGATGCGGATTGGTACGGCATCGAGCCAGAATGGAATCTGCGCGAGTCCGAATGGCAGGGCGAGCGTCCCGAATCGGACGCCGATGTGTACGAATCGGACAGCGCGACAACAGAAGACGCTGGCGTCGCCGGGAGAGATGCCGAAGCGGCCCGGCACGGCGCGGACCGCGTGGACGCGCCCAGCGGTGGTGCGACCGCCCATCCGAATGCGGCCGAATCGCGTACGGACGACGCCGAACGGGTCGTGCGGCGAGCCGATCGGAGTGGCGCGCAGTCGCAATATGCCGGGTCGGGCGAGGCCGAATCGAGTTCCGACGACGCCGATGGGGTTGTGTGGCGAGCCGATCGGAGTGGCGCGCAGTCGCAATATGCCGGGTCGGGCGAGGCCGAATCGAGTTCCGACGACGCCGATGGGGTTGTGTGGCGAGCCGATCGGAGTGGCGCGCAGTCGCAACGTAACGGCGGGCAAACCGGATCAGCCGAGGCCGCGTCCGACCCGGCCGATTCCTGGCGCGCCTACGTCGACAAATCCTCCGCGGAGGTGCTGCGTGACCTGCTGGTCGGGCGCGTGGACCGCGCAATCACGCAGCGGCTCACCGATGTCGAGGCCGCACCGCTGAAGCGGGTCTTCGACGCCCTCGACCGGGCCGCCAAGACCCGGCGCCGCGGTGCCGGTCTGGAGGATGTGCTCTGGGCGCTGTGGACCGGATCGCGGCTGGAGCGGCGCTGGGTCGCGCAGTCCGAGCGCGGCGGCGCAGCGGGCATGCAGGCCGACCGCGACCTCGACGCCGCGGTCGGATTGTTCGACGCCGCGGCCGCCTATGTGGACCGGCTGCCGCGCGCGAGTATCGAGGGCTTCGTCGAATACCTTGTACAGCAAGAGATTCCGCATGACACCAGAGCACTGACCGCGCCGGGGGATGCGGTCGCGCTGCTCAGTGCGCACGCGTCGGCGGGCCGGGAGTGGGACGTGGTCGCGGTGGCTGCCGTACAGGAAGGCATTTGGCCGAATCCGCGCCCGCGCGGCACCCTGCTGCAGACCGAGGATCTGGTCGACCTCACCGCGGGCATTATCGACGCGGGTGATGTGGTCAGCCGCGCGGCCCCGATCATGGCCGAGGAGCGCAGGCTGCTGCTGGTCGCGTGCAGCCGGGCCCGGCGCTCACTGCTGGTCACCGCGGTGGAATCGGTATCGGGCGAACGCGATCTGGTGCCGTCCCGATTCCTCGCCGAACTCCTCGGCCATGACGATGACCGCGAACCCGGCGCATTACCGATCGCCGATCCGGGGCGGGCCCTGGTCATGCATGCGCTGGTGGCCGAACTGCGCGGTGTGGTCTGCGATTCCGAGGCCGATCCGGCGCGCAGGCGCCGCGCCGCGCAGCAATTGGCCCGGCTGGCACATGCGGGCGTACCCGGTACGCATCCGGACGAGTGGTACGGCACCGCCGATCTCAGCTCATCGCGTTCGCTCTGGAACGAAGACGAGACCGCGGTCGCCTTGTCCCCGTCCACCGTCGAGCTGCTGCGCACCTGCCCGCTGCGCTGGGCGCTGGAACGTCACGGCGGCACCGATGGTGACAACCCGCACGCCGTCAAGGGCAATCTGGTGCACACCCTCGTACAGGCGCTGGCGGGCAAGGTGCCCGAATCGCAGGTCCGCGCGGCATTGGACCGGACCTGGCAGGCCATCGATCCCGGCACCGGCTGGCATTCGCGCCAGGAACTGCGCCGCACCGAGGCCATGTTGGCCACATTCATGGCCTGGGTGCGCAATACCCGCGGTGAGCTGACCCAGGCCGGAGTCGAGGTTCCGGTCGACTGTGTGCTGCCCCCGCGCACCGAAGAGGAACGCGCCGTGCGGATCCGGGGCCGGGTCGACCGGCTCGAGCGCGACGCCTTCGGGCGGTTCGTCATCGTCGATGTCAAGACCGGCAAGTCGCCGGTCACCAAGCAGGCCGCCGCCGACCATGCCCAGCTCGCCACCTATCAGGTGGCCGCCGCCGCTGGCGCGCTCGACATCGCCGTGGAATCCGACAGTGCGCGCGCTGAATCCGGCCCTGCGGGCGATGAATCCGACACTGTCGCAGGTGGATCCGCGGCCGAACCCGGCGGCGCGCGGCTGGTCTACGTTGCCAAACCGAGCAGCAAGGAAGGGGCCACCCAGCGCATGCAGCCCGCCCTCGATGCCGAGGCGCTCGAGAAATGGCGTGGCACAATTCACGATGCCGCGGCCGCCACCCAGGGCCCGAGCTATCTCGCCATGCGCAATGACGGCTGCAGGCACTGCTCGGTGGCGGGCAGCTGCCCCGTCCAGGACACCGGAAGGCAGGTGACCGACGAGTGAGCGAACGCAGTGAGCGAACCATGTGCCAGCGCGCGGCGCGCATGCCGAAGCCGAGCGTCAGCGAGGCGCAGGCATGAGCGGCACCGTCTCGCCGAACCGGCTCGCGGAGGCGCTCGGCCTCCCACCGCCCACCGACGAGCAGGCCGCCGTGATCTCGGCCGCACCGGGTCCGACGTTGGTGGTGGCCGGTGCGGGCGCAGGCAAAACCGAGACCATGGCCGCGCGCGTGGTGTGGATGGTCGCCAATCGCCTCGTGCTGCCCGATGAGGTACTCGGTCTGACCTTCACCCGAAAAGCCGCCCAGCAGTTGACCTCCCGCATCCGCACCCGGCTGGCCCGGCTGGCCGGTTCCCCGCTGCTGCGCGAACTCGACACCGGCGGTGAGCTGCGCGCCCAGCTCTCCGGGGCCGAACCCGAGATCAGCACCTATCACTCGTACGCGGGGCGGCTGCTCACCCAACACGGTCTGCTGCTGCCGGTGGAACCCTCGGCGACCTTGCTGACCGAAACCCAGCTCTGGCAACTCGCGCACCAGGTGGTCCGCAACTGGGACGGTGACCTCGATACCGAACGCACCCCGGTCTCGGTCACCGAGGCGGTGCTGGCCCTATCCGGTCAACTCGCCGAACATCTGGTGGAGCCCGAACAACTCGCCGAGGCCCACACCGAACTCGAAAAGCTGGTGCACACCCTGCCCGCGGGTCCGCGTCAACGCGGCGGACCGAGCCAGGCCCTGCAGAACATCGTGCAGGTGCAGCGCGAACGCGTTGCGCTGCTACCCCTGGTCAAGCAGTTGGCCGAGGCGTTGCGCCGGCGCGGCGCACTGGATTTCGGCGCCCAGATGTCGCTGGCCGCCCGCCTCGCCGCCGAACATCCCGAGGTCGCCGCCGCCGAACGTGCCCGCTTCCGCCTGGTCCTACTCGACGAATACCAGGACACCGGCCACGCCCAACGCATCCTGCTCGCAGCACTGTTCGGCGGATCGCCACCGCAACCGCACACCAAACGGTCGCGAAAGGCCACCGCCCCATCGCAGTCCACCGCCGACACCGGGGCTGATCGGCCCTCGTCGTCAGATGCACCGATCGACCGGGACGTTCGCTCCGGCGACCCTGGCTCCGACGGTGGTGAGTTCGATGGTGGTGGAGGCGGCTTCGGTTCTGCCGGTGGTGAGTTCGATGCTGGTGGAGGCGGCTTCGGTTCCGCCCGGGGTGAGTTCGATGCTGGTGGAGGCAGCTCCGGCTCCACCAGAGGTGAGTTCGATGCTGGTGAAAGCGGCTCCGGCTCGCACCGAAGTGTGCCCGACGCTAGCGGAAGCGACTCCGGCGCCCACCGGGCCGACCCCGACGTTCGGCGGAGTGACGGCGGTCCGATGCGGGGGCATCGGTCGGATGCGGAGCAACGGGCAAGCAGTCGAGGCGAACAGCGACTGGCGGTGACAGCTGTTGGTGATCCGATGCAGTCGATCTACGGCTGGCGCGGCGCGTCCGCCGCCAACCTGCCCAGATTCGCCACTGACTTCCCCAGTGCCCCCGGCATTCCCGCGCCGATTCTGCCGCTGCTGACCAGCTGGCGGAATCCGCCGGAAGCGCTGGCGCTGGCGAACCTGGTCGCCGAACCACTGCGCCGCAATGCCATCGACAGCGGCGGTGTCACCGTCGACGCGCTGCGCGCGAAACCCGATGCCGCGCCGGGTGTCGTCGCCATGGCGCTCACCGAAACCGTTGCCGACGAACGGATCTGGGTAGCGGGTCGGATCGCGGCCGAATGGGCGATCAAGCGTGCGGCGGGGGAGGCCCCGCCGACCTCGGCGGTACTGGTGCGCCGCAATGCCGATGCCGCTCCGCTCGCGGAAGCCCTACGCGAACAGGGGCTTCCGGTGGAGATCGTCGGTCTCGGCGGTCTGCTGGCCACTCCGGAGGTCGCCGATATCGTCGCCACCCTGCGGCTCATCGCCGAACCCGGTGCGGGCAGCGCCGCCATGCGCATACTCACCGGGGCCCGCTGGCGCATCGGCGTCGCCGACCTCGCCGCACTCGCCCGCCGCGCCAGGGATCTGTCGATCAGCCGCCTGCACGGCAATGAAGTCGATGAGATCACCGACTCCACCGCACTCGCCGAGGCGCTGCGCGAGGTGGCGCCGGAACCGGCCGAACAGGCCGGTCTGGCCGATGCGATCGCCGATCCCGGTCCGCGGGAACAGTATTCGGAGGCGGGCTTCCTGCGCATCGTGGCGCTGGGCCGTGAACTCGCGGCGCTGCGGGAACGCAGCGGCCAACCACTCGCCGAACTCGTCGCGGATGTGGAACGCACCATCGGCGTCGGCGTGGAGACCCAGGCCCGCCGCGCGATGGTCGGCGCCGGTGCCGGACGCGAACATCTGGACGCCTTCGCCGAGGTGGTCGCCGGATACGCCAGCGATACCGGCGCATCGCTGGGCGGTCTACTCGCCTTCCTCGCCGCCGCGGAGTCGGTCGAGAACGGTTTGGAGCCGGGCGAGGTCGAGGTTGCCCGGGATCGAGTTCAGGTATTGACCGTGCACGCGGCCAAGGGCCTGGAGTGGGAGATTGTCGCGGTACCCCACGTCACCCGCGGGGTCTTCCCCTCCGGCGCGGCCTCCGGTACCTGGCTCGGTGCACTGGCCGAACTCCCCACCACCCTGCGCGGCGATCGCCAACAGGACGATGCCGCCGAGGGCGTCCCCGTACTCGACCTGTCGGATCTCTACGACCGCGCCGACCTGGAGCGAGCGATCAAGTCCCATAAGGAATCGCTGGACCGCCGCCGCATCGACGAAGACCGCCGCCTGTTCTACGTCGCCCTCACCAGAACCGAACGCATCCTGCTGGTCTCCGCCCACCACTGGGCCGAAACCGGCACCGCGCCAAAGGGACCGTCGGACTTCCTTCTGGAACTCAAATACGCCAGCGAAGCGCCGGACAGCCCGGCCCATGGCGCGGTCACCATCGACCGCTGGGACGACGCTCCCGACGTCGACGCCGTCAACCCCTTCACCGATAACCCCGCGACCGCCGAATGGCCCCGCGATCCCCTCGGCAATCGCCGCGACCCCATCGAACAGGGTGCCTCTCTCGTCCGCGCCGCCCTCGCCGAACTCGAGGCACAACCGGCTACAGGTGTCACCGCGACGAACCGTACGGTCCCGCTTGCAACCCGCGACAGAGCAACTGCCTCAGCCGATTTCGTGGACCGCCTGCCCCATGACATCGACATGACACCGACTGTAGCCCCTGCCACCGACAACTTTGCCGACCCGAAAACAACGGCCACCCGCCCCGACCGTCGCGCCGCGGTCGTACTGTCAACCGACCTCGACCCCAACGGTCGCGCCGCGGTCGTACCGTCAACCGACCCCGACCCCGACCCCGACCGTCGCGCCGCGGTCGCACTGTCAACCGACCCCGACCCCGACCGTCGCGCCGCGGTCGCACTGTCAACCGACCCCGACCCCGACGGTCCCGCCGCGGTCGCACTGACAGCTGACCCTTACGCCGACGTTCCCCCGCCCGACGTTCCCGATGCGCCCGCACCGTTCGACGACCCCTACGGACCACCCGCGAGCGCCCTCAGTGCGCCGGATTGGCACGGGCAGGACGAATTCCCGCCGCCCCCACACGACTTCGAACCGCATCCCGACAAGTCCGAGCCGCCGCTCAGCGACTTCGAACCGCCTTTGGACAACGAACCGCCTTTCGACGAATTCGAGCCACCCCCGGACGAGTTCGGCTCATCGACCTCCGAACCCACACCGCCCCACGACCATTCCGCTGGACACGCGGACGATCCCGACGACCCCGACGGCTGGGCCGCCGACGTCGACGCGCTACTCGCCGAATTCGAAGCCGACCAAGCCATCGCAGAAGAAGTCGAACTCCCCGGCCAGATCGCCGCCACCGCTCTGGTCGAAATGCGCGCGGACCCAGCCGAACTCGCCGCCCGCCTGCGCCGCCCGCTGCCGTTCCCACCGAATCCGCTGGCCCGGCGCGGCACCGCCTTCCACGCCTGGGTGCAGCGTTGGTTCGCCGCCGACCGCCTGCTCGGCTTCGATGAACTGCCCGGCGCGGACAGCAGCGCCGTCGATGCCGGCGTGGACACCGAACTGGTCACCATGCAGGAGTCGTTTCTGAACTCGCGGTGGGCCCACCGCACCCCGCTGGAGGTGGAGATCCCCTTCGAAACCTCCATTGCTGGCACGGTGATCCGCGGCCGGATGGATGCCGTCTTCGCCGAACCCGGCGGCGGCTGGATCGTGGTCGACTGGAAAACCGGTGCCGAACCCGCACCCGCCAACGAGCCAGCGGTCGCCATGCAGCTGGCCGTCTACCGACTGGCCTGGGCCAGGCTGATGGCCGGGCGCGAGCACGGCACCGAGGCGGAAATGCTCGAACGCATCGGCGCCGCATTCCATTACGTGCGTACCGGACGCACCATCGCGCCCGCCGCCCTGCCCGGCCCGGACGAATTGGCCGAGCTGATCAGGAATGCCGCGCCGAATGATCCGCGACCCTAGGTTCACCGGCTGTTCGTGTGGGTGCAGGGTGCGATCGCGGATACCCGGTAGGCTCCGGTGCGTGCCGGAGGGACAGATAACGCCGGAGCTAATCGACTCGGCCAGGGCGGGTGAGTCCGGTGTTCGGTGATCGCACACGCAGTGTCGGATTGTCGAGTCGCCCGGATTTCGCGCTGGTCGGTGTGCTGCGCATCCCCGAAATCCAGTCCAGTCCAGGGGCATCGCTGGTGCGCCGGGTGCTCTTCGCGATCGGGTTGCTGTTCGCCGCGGCACTGGTGGTGTACGTGGGTCGCGATGGGTACCACGACAATTCCGGGAACGAGCTGTCGTTCCTCGACGCCCTCTACTACGCGACGGTATCGCTGTCGACCACCGGCTACGGCGATATCGCGCCGGTCACCCCCGAGGCCAGGCTCGTCAATATCGTCATCATCACCCCGCTGCGCATTCTCTTCCTCATCGTGCTCGTCGGTACCACCATCGGCGTACTCACCGAGCGTTCCCGGCAGGCATTCAAGATTCAGCGTTGGAGGCGCAGCGTGCGTAATCACACCGTCGTGGTCGGATACGGGACGAAGGGCCGCACCGCGGTCGACGCCATGCTCGGCGACGGCATACAGCCCGCCGATATCGTCGTGGTCGATGCCGATTCCGTCGCACTGGACGCCGCGGCGAATGCGGGCCTGGTGACGGTGCACGGTTCGGCCACCCAATCCGATGTGCTCCGGCTGGCCGGTGTGCAGCGCGCGGCCTCGGTCATCGTCGCCGCGAACCGCGACGACACCGCCGTACTGGTCAGCCTGACGGCACGCGAACTCAATAAGAACGCCAAGATCGTGGTCGCCATCCGGGAGGCCGAGAACACCCATCTGCTGCGTCAGTCCGGCGCGGATTCGGTGGTGGTCTCCTCCGAGACCGCGGGCCGGCTGCTCGGAATTGCCACCACGACCCCGACCGTGGTCGAGATGATCGAGGATCTGCTGACCCCCGAGGAGGGCTTCGCCGTTGCCGAACGCGAGGTGGAACCGTCCGAGGTCGGCGGCTCGCCCCGGCATCTCGGCGATATCGTGCTCGGCGTGGTGCGCGGCGGTGTGCTGATCCGGGTGGGCCAGGCCGAGGTGGACGCGCTGGAGGCGACCGACAAGCTGCTGTACATCCGGCACGCGGGCCGGTGATACCGGCGCGACGGTTGGCGTTCGCGGCGGCGCGATAGTCTCGAACCGTGGCCTCAGGATTTCAGCTCAATGGTGTTCCGCTCCTTTCGCGTTCGGTGCTCGACCGGGCCGAGGAGATCCGGACCGATGAACAGGCGCTGAAGGAGGGCTGGGCCGAGGCCGAACTACTCCGGGTCAATACGCGCGGGCAGTTCCGCTTCGACAACGGTGCACTGGTGCTGGAACCGGCGATCGAACTGTCCGCCGAACCGAATCCGGTCGCGGTATTTCTCGGCATCAGCAACGGCAGACATGTCTGGGCGGTGCGCGATCCCGAACTGCAGGGCACGCTGACCGATCTGCGGGCGCTGGCGGGCGGCGTCGACGATCTCACCGCCGGTCTGCTCACCGCCGCCATGGCCCTGCTGAACTGGCATGACAAGGCCGGGTTCAATGCCGCCGACGGCACCGCGACCGTCGCGACCAAGGGCGGTTGGTCGCGGGTCACCGAGGGCGGCCATGAGGAGTTCCCTCGGATCGATCCGGCCATCATCTGCCTGATCCACGACGGCGGCGACCGAGTGCTGCTGGCCCGCCAGCACACCTGGCCCAAGACGCTGTTCTCCCTGCTCGCCGGATTCGTCGAGGCGGGGGAGTCGCTGGAGCGCTGCGTCGAGCGTGAGATGCTCGAGGAAGTCGGAGTCCAGGTCCGTGACATCACCTACCTGGGCAGTCAGCCGTGGCCGTTCCCGCGCTCGCTGATGCTCGGATTCGCTGCCGTCGCCGATCCCGATCAGCCGCTGACCTTTTCCGACGGCGAGATCGCCGAGGCCTACTGGTTCACCCGCGCGGAGGTGCGCGAGGCGCTGGCCGTCGGCGATTGGTCCGCGCAGAACCAGGGTGCGCGGCTACTGCTGCCGGGATCGATCTCCATCGCGCGCACGATCGTGGAGTCCTGGGCGGCGCAGGAGAGCTGATCGCGGGCACAAAAAGTTCCGTGCGGGCCGCGAGGTCCGCACGGATATGGTGGCCGGCCTGGTCAGGCCAGCGTGGCGAGCGTCTGCTTGACCGCGGCCAGTGACGGGTTGGTGGCCGTCGAACCGTCCGCGAACTTCACGGTCGGCACCACATGGTTGCCGCCGTTCACACTGCCGACGAACTCGGCCGATGCCGGATCCTGTTCGATATCGATCTCGACATAGCTGATACCGGACTCGTCCAACTGCTTCTTGAGCCTGCGGCAGTAGCCGCACCAGGTGGTCGAGTACATCGTCAAGGCGGGAGTCACGTCAGTCACGGATCGTTCAACATTCTACGGTCCGATCCTGTTCCGCCCTGAGACTTGCGCTGGATTTAATATGCGCGCATACTAAGTCCATGACAACGATCGCCACCGCACAGGCCACCTCGACCGCCGCGCCCGCCGCCTTCTTCGCCAAGTGGGCCGATATGGCCACCTGGCCGGAGTGGAACAACGACACCGAATGGGTCCGCCTCGACGGATCGTTCACCCAGGGCGCGACCGGCACCTTGAAGCCGAAGGGCGGCCCCAAGGTCCCGTTCCGCATCGAGCGGCTCTCCGATACCGAATTCGTCGACGTCTCCAAGCTCATCGGCGCCCGCCTGACGTTCGACCACCAGGTCGCCACCGGTCCGGAGGGCACAACGGTGACTGTGACCGTCTCGATCGACGGGCCGCTGCGCTGGTTCTGGATCAAGGTGATGGGCGGCGATCTCGCCAAGTCCGTCGCGCCCGATCTCGACGCCCTCGTCGCGGCGGCCGAGGCGGTGCTCGTATGACTACTGCATCGCGCAGCGATTCAATGTGGGCTGGTGGTCTGGTGACGGGTGGGCATACTGCATCGCGCAGCGATTCCGTCGGCGGTGGTCGGGCGACGGGTGGGCGCTCGGCATCGCGCAGCGATTCGATATGGGGTGGCGGGGCCGGGCAGCGGTACTGGCTCGGCGTGGTTTCGCGCGAGCACGTCCAGCGCGGTGTCGAACTCGGCATCGCGCAGGTCAACCACGGCAAGCGGACACCGCTGGAACGGATGCGTCCGGGCGATGGCTTCCTCTATTACTCACCGCGCGAGGGCATGCGGACCGGCGCGCCGATCCGTTCCTTCACCGCCATCGGCACCATCGCCGACGCCCCCGTCTGGCAGGCGGATCCGCAGGACGGCGGCTGCTTCCAGCCGTGGCGCCGCGCGGTGCACTACCGCACCGACGCGCGCGCGATCCCCATCGACGAACTGCGCGGCGAACTCGATCTCACCAGCGCGCCGAATTGGGGCATGGTGCTGCGCCGCGGACTGGTCGAACTGACCGCGCACGACTTCGCGGTCATCGCGCAGGCGATGATCGACGAACCACAAGCAAGGGAGGCATATGAGTGAGGACCGGGGTCTGCGCTCCGAATTCGCCGAGGCCGACGAAAGTCCCGGGCTCTTGCTCTGGCAGGTGACCAACCGCTGGCAGGCCGCCCAGCGGGCGGCGCTGGCCCCGTTCGACCTGACCCATGTGCAGTTCGTCCTGCTGGCCGCGCTGACCTATCTGGCCGCCCGCCGCGACGAACCCGTGATGCAGCGTGATCTGGCCGCGCACGCCGCCACCGATCCGATGATGACCTCCCAGGTCTTGCGCGCGCTCGAGCAGAAGGGCCTGCTCGAGCGCCGCAACCACCCGCACGACCGCAGGGCCAAGGCCCTCGTCCCCACCGAAGACGGTGTGGCACTGGCGAATCGGGCGCTGGTCGTGGTCGAGAACTGCGATCACGAGTTCTTCGGCCCGCTCGGCGGCGAGGCGCGGACGTTCGCGGGCGCGCTCCGACAATTGCGCGATCGTTAGGCGCTCATCGCCTCGTCCGTCGCGCGATCCGCGCTCGTGAAACAGCGCGATCGGTTGCGTGGCGTGGCGGGCCTGTGGCCGGCGGCACGACTTGTCGGCGCGCACTGCCATGATGTGTGTCGTGTCGGCAACCAGTACGAGCGAGCCCCCGCGGCCAGCACTGGACTCGCTGGACCCCGAACAAGCCGCTGCCGTGCGCGCGCCGCGCGGGCCGGTGTGTGTGCTCGCGGGCGCGGGGACCGGCAAGACCAGGACCATCACCCATCGCATCGCGCATCTGGTGTCCGCCGGACATGTGAAGGCCGACCAGGTGCTCGCGGTGACGTTCACCGCGCGCGCGGCGGGGGAGATGCGCGCCCGCCTGCGCGCGCTCGGACTCGGCGGCGAGGCCAATCAGGTGCAGGCGCGCA
Organism: Nocardia sp. NPDC004278; assembly: GCF_053602975.1. Lineage (NCBI taxonomy): Bacteria > Bacillati > Actinomycetota > Actinomycetes > Mycobacteriales > Nocardiaceae > Nocardia > Nocardia sp. NPDC004278. The sequence goes on along the minus strand of NZ_JBSGEQ010000030.1, from coordinate 45,960 downwards.
CCTTCCACGCGGCGGCGCTGCGGCAGCTGAAGTACTTCTGGCCGCAGGTCGTCGGGGATGTGCCCTGGCAGTTGATCGATCGCAAGTACCCGATCGTGGCGCAGGCGGCGCACCAGGCCGGATTGTCCTCACATACCGAAGCCGTTCGCGATCTGCTCACCGAAATCGAATGGGCCAAGGCCACTCTCATCGCACCGGAGGACTATCCGGCGGCCGTGGCCCAACATCGGCGCGAACCACCGTATGACCCGATGCGGGTCGCCGCGGTCTACCGCGGCTACGAAAAGCTCAAGGCCACGCCGGACGGTCTGCTGCTGGACTTCGATGACCTGCTGCTGCACACCGCCGCCGCACTGGAGGACTATCCCGCGGTGGCCGACGAATTCCGCGGGCGCTACCGCAGTTTCGTGGTCGATGAATATCAGGACGTGACGCCCCTGCAGCAGCGGGTGCTCGATGCCTGGCTCGGCGAGCGCGACGATCTGACCGTCGTCGGCGATGCGAACCAGACGATCTATTCGTTCACCGGCGCCACCCCCGGCTATCTGCTCGACTTCTCCCGGCGCTTTCCAGAGGCGACGGTGATCCGGCTGGAACGCGACTACCGCTCGACGCCGCAGGTGGTCTCGCTGGCCAATCGGGTCATCGGTGCCGCGCGCGGCCGCATCGCTGGCACCCGGCTGCAACTGGTCGGCCAGCGCGACGATGGGCCGGAACCGGGCTTCGCCGAATTCGACGATGGTCCCGCCGAGGCCGCCGCGGTCGCCCGGTCCATCAAGAAACTGATCACCGCGGGCACACCGGCCGCCGAAATCGCGGTGCTCTACCGGATCAACGCGCAATCCGAGGCCTATGAACAGGCGTTGACCGAGCAAGGCATCCCTTATCAGGTCCGCGGTGGCGAGGGCTTCTTCGCCCGCGCTGAGGTAAGGCAAGCCATATCCGCGCTGCGTCAGGTCGCATCCCGCGAGGATCTGCCCGACCGGTCCCGCAGCGGTAAGGCCCTGGTCACTTTGGTGCGCGCCGCCCTCGCGCCGGTCGGCCTCACCGCCACCGAACCTGCGGGCGCCCAGGCCCGCGAGCGCTGGGAATCGTTGGTGGCGCTGGTGCGGCTGACCGAGGAGTTGGTCGACCACGACGCTGCGCTCGAGCTACCCGGCCTGTTGCGTGAACTGGCCGCGCGCGCGGAGGCCAGGCATCCACCGACGGTGCAGGGTGTCACCCTCGCGTCATTGCACGCGGCGAAGGGCCTGGAGTGGGATGCGGTATTCCTGGTCGGCGTCGCAGACGGCACCCTGCCGATCGCGCATGTGCTCGGCGATGACGGCTCGGTCGCCGATCAGGCCGCGCTCGAGGAGGAGCGGCGACTGCTCTATGTCGGCGTGACCAGGGCCCGCGAACACCTGCAGTTGTCCTGGGCGCTGGCTCGCGGCGAGGGCAGCAGACGCACCCGGCGGCGCTCCCGGTTCCTCAACGGTCTGGTGCCCGACGACTCGCCCGCCTCGCGAATCGCCGCGCCGGTCGCCGACACCGCCGCGAACGGCGTGCGCCCGACCTGCCGGATTTGTGCCAAACCATTGATCGGCACCTATGCGACCATGCTCGGTCGCTGTCGCCGCTGCCCGGCCGAACTGGATGCCGAGCTACTGGCCGCGCTGCAGGCGTGGCGCGCGGAGAAGGCGCAGGATCTGCGGGTGCGTGAGTTCGTGATCTTCACCGACACCACACTCACCGCGATCGCCGAGCAACTGCCCGCCGATGACAATGCACTGGCCGCCATCCCCGGAATCGGGGCCAAGAAGCTCGAGCAATACGGTGCCGAGGTGTTGAAGATAGTCGCATCGCGGCTGCGGTCAAGCCCACAAAACCGCAGGTAGAAAATAGGTTGTCGCGATGAGCGCCAACACATATGGTGGGATCACGCACGGGAGGTCATCCCGGCGCGCACAGTTACCGACACGAGTACAGGAGGGAGGCAGAACGATGAATGGCAATACGAACTTCAGCGCGAGCGGCGTTGCGGTGAATGCTGCACCCGTCATGTCGGCCTCCCGGGGGATCCTCGCTGCTTTGCAGGGGATCGGTCTGTCCGGCGTGGACGTATTCGGGATTCAGGCGCAATCCATGCCTATGCATTCCCCGATTTGCGTCAACAAGCAGGACAAGCCCAGCGCGGGCTGGCACCCGGCATTTGCCACCGAGGCAAAAGTCGGCGCATTCGCAGTTGAGGCCGGATATGCACCGGCAGATCTGCGGGCAGCACGCCTCCGCCGCACCACCCACCCAGCGACCGTGATCAGGATTCGACAGAGATGTCGAACTAGGTAGGGAACACTCCCCGACCTCCTGGCCACGGATCGCCCGAAGCGAAACCGTGGCCAGTATTTTCTACCGGCCCTTCAGCCACAACCGGCCTCGGTTTCGCGGAACGAACGAAACGTACCGCTGCAAACGAGCTGAAGGAGAACGACGTGTTCACCGCAGAGAGCTGGCCACAAGCCACTACTGACGTGACATGCCGAACCGTGGCACGGCCCACCCGTCCCCGGGAGGTCACAAAGGTGCCTTGTCGAGCCGGAGATCCCGATCTCTGGTTCGCCGAGAGCCCGGTCCAACTGGAGCAGGCCAAGGCGCTGTGCGCGTCTTGCCCCATCCGCAAAGGCTGCCTGAGCGCGGCCATGGATCGGCGTGAGCCGTGGGGTGTCTGGGGCGGTGAGATCTTCGACCAGGGTGTCGTGATCGCCCGCAAGCGCCCGCGTGGTCGTCCACGCAAGGTCGCGATCTCGGCATGAGATCGCTGACCTCCCTCCCTCCGGTCGCTGAGGCCTATCCGGCCGTTTCGGATCCGGGCCGGGCCCAGGAACGAGAAAGCAAACAAGCCGCTCACCGTGAGATCCGGTGGGCGGCTCGTTTGCGTTCTGGTTCAATGTCTTTCGGTCGGGGACCGTCAGCTGGCCGAGCGCTCCTCGCGGAAGCCGGGCATCCAGGTCCGCACCAACTGCATGAACGGCAGCTCGGCATCGAGCTGGGCCAGGATGCCGACCGAACCGCCGAGCACCCGGAAGATCATCACGAACTGCGCGGGCAACTGCAGGGCGCGCGCGGTCTTCATATCCGCGCTGGTGAAATCGGAGGCCTTACCGGCCACCCGCTGCATCCACTTGCGGGTGAAGTGGAACGAATCGGTCTGGATCGGGTCGGTGAACGGCCGCAGGTAGTCGGCGATCTCCTTATCGGTGACCGTCCGGCCCGGAATCACCCAGCCGTTGTCGTACATGAGCTCGACCAGTTCGTCGAAGCGTTCGTCGATTTCCAGCGCGAGCATGCGCCCCAGGACCTCCGGAAAGCCGTCCGGCATGGGTGCGCAGGCGCCGAAGTCGATGACGGCAAGTTTGCCATCGGGCAGCACCATGAAGTTGCCCGGATGCGGGTCGGCGTGCAGCAGGCCGACGGTCTCCGGTGAGGAGAAGTGGAACTTGCCCATCAATCCGGCTACTCGATTGCGTAGCGCGCGAGTGCCTTCCGGATCCTCGGCGCCCTTTTTGATGATCGCCGAGACCGCGGTGCCGTCCAGCCATTCGGTCACGATCACCTTCGGCGCGCTGGCCACCACCTTCGGCACCACGATCTCCGGATGCCCGTCGAACCCCTTCGCGAAGGCGCGCTGGTTGGCGGCCTCATTGCGATAGTCGAGTTCTTCCTCGGTGCGCTCGGTGATCTCGGCCAGGATCGGCTTGATATCCGCGCCCGGAATTACCGAGGCGATCAGTCCGGTCATCCGTGAAAGTGTCTTGAGATCGGCGCGCAGCGCCTCATCGGCACCGGGATACTGCACCTTTACCGCGACATCCCGGCCGTCGGACCATACCGCCCGGTGCACCTGGCCGATGCTCGCCGATGCGGCCGGAGTGTCGTCGAAGGATCGAAAGCGTTGCCGCCATTGGGTTCCGAGTTGTTGGTCGAGGACCCGGTGCACGGTCTCGGCTGGCATCGGCGGCGCGGCCGCCTGCAATTTGGTGAGTGCCTCGCGATAGTGCTCGCCGAACTCCTCGGGAACCGCGGCCTCCATCACGCTCAGCGCCTGGCCGAATTTCATCGCGCCACCCTTGAGCTCACCCAATACGGTGAACAGTTGCTCGGCGGCCTTCTGGTTCAACTGGGCGTTGATCTCCGACTTATCGCCACCGGCCAGCTTCTTGCCGAACCCGACGGCGGCCCGTCCGGCGATTCCGAGCGGAATCTTGGCTAACTTGGCATTGCGGGTTGAGCGACGACGCACAATCTCAGACACGTACCCATCATGGCGGACAGACCCGTGGCTTTGCCATGCCAATACTGATGTCTTTCCTTGGTGGAGTGTAAGAATCGACACGCTCATCGGGGCGGACCAGCGAAAACCGCGCGGCATCCGCATCCTTCGTGCTGCGGCCATTCGCGACGCGAGATCCGGTAGGTATCCAGTTCGAGTTCGATCGTGGTGTTCATGGTGTCCAGCGGCCGCTCGGGTGAACAGCGCATGATCGCTTCGAGTTCGCCGAGCAGCAATGCCGCGGTGGCCAGGATGCCGGCCGGTGCGGCATACCCGACCCGACCGAGCAGCTGGCTCGCGAGTTGTGGCCATTCCGGGTCGTATTCACATCGGGTGAGATCGAGGCAGCGCAGACAACTCGTCAGGCCGGGAAATACCAGCGGCCCGACGATCCCCTTGTTGCCATCGCGAATACGGACCTGCAGATGTGGAATCCCGTGCAGCACCAGCTCATTGGCCAATCGCGGGTCGATAACCAAGGCATCGGCCAGCACCACGAGTTCACCGCGCCAGGCGAGCACCGAACCGTCGGGGCGGTACCCACGCGACCGGACCGCCCGCAGCCCGAGCCGCCGCAGTCCCGTCGCGACCGCATCGGAGAGCGGCCCCAGCCCGTGCACCCGCACCGATCGCACCTGGCCGAGCCGCTGGTCCGGATGCACGAGCAGCCCCGCGTCATCGATCCGGTTCAGCAGTTCGGCCGCGTCCGCTGGGGCGATCCCACATTCCCCGGCCCGCCAGATGAGCTGCGGTCGACTCTGCATCCCATCCAGCAGCCGCAGAAACGCCAGCACCGTCTCGGTGTCCAATGCGGTCCGATCCAGCAGCAACGCCCCCTCCGGATCCCACCCCAACTGCACGACCCCGGACGGCCGCACCAAAACCGTCACCCGCGGCGCCAGCATCGGCCCGCATATCCGCCTCGTCATGCCAGCAGTATGCGGACAGCGTGATCGGGGAATAGGCGCGAATCCCGTGGTAATCCACAGGGATTCGCGCTTATCAACAGGACAGTACTAGGACGGGTCGGTGTCCTTGTCGAGGTTCGGGCCGTCCTCGGTGGCCTCGCGCTCGGCCTTCTCGCGGGCCTCGGTTTCGGCGAGTTGGGCCAGCGGATCGTCGAATGCGTCCGTGCCGCCGCCGATTACCGAGTCGATGAAGGCGGCGGGGGAGTCCAGATCGTTGGAATCCGGTAGCAGGTCCGGATGTGCCCAGATGGCGTCTCGGGCGTCGATGCCCGCATCGGTGGTGAGCCGCCGCCACAGCGCCGCCGCCTCCCGTAGCTTGCGGGGCCGCAGCTCGAGTCCGACCAGGGTCGCGAAGGTCTGCTCGGCGGGACCGCCGGTGGCGCGGCGGCGGATCAGGGTTTCGGCGAGCGCACCGGCACCGGGCAGCCGATCTCCGACTGCATCGGTGACCACGACCTGGACCCAGCCCTCGATCAGGGCGAGCAGCGTCTCCAGTCGTTCCAGCGCCTGCTTCTGCTCCGGGGTGGTCTGCGGTTCGAAGGCGCCCTGGGACAGGATCTCCTCGAGCTTCGAGGGATCGGTCAGTGACATCGGGTCGATGCCCTGGGCCGCCGACTCCAGGGCCGAGAAGTCCATCTTGATGCCGCGGGCATAGTCCTCGACCGCGCCGAGCACCTGCTGACGCAGCCACGGCACATGTCCGAACAGCCGCTGATGCGCGGCCTCGCGGGCCGCAAGAAAGACCAGGATCTCGCTCTCCGGCTGTTCCAGCCCGGCGCTGAACTCGGAAATGGCCGCGGGCAGCAGCGCCGCGGTGCCGGTCGGGCCGAGCGGCAGTCCGATATCGGTGGAGGTCAGCACCTCCTTGGCGAGCTGGCCGAGCGCCTGGCCGAGCTGTGAGCCGAAGGCCAGCCCGCCCATCTGCCCGAGCATGCCGACCATCGGACCGGCGAATTCGCGCGCCTCCTCCGGCAGCTGTGCGGTCCACATTCCGGAGATCTGTTCGGCCACCGGATCACACAGGCGCTTCCAGGTCGGCAGTGTCTCCTCGATCCAGTCGTTGGCGGTCCACGCCGCGGTCTTGTTCGCGCCAGCGGGCAGGGTGGTCGCACCGTCGAGCCACAGTTCGGCCAGGTGTGCGGCGTCGGCGACGGCGCTGACGGTGCCCGAGGCGACCGGCGTCACACTCGCGCCGAGCTGCTGGCGGGCCAGTCGCTTGGCCACGTCGTAGTTGACCGGACCGGCCTGTGCCGACCCCGGCTGCCCCATCCCACTGAGCATCTGGCCGAGCGAGGTGAGCATCTGCCCGAGCTGTGCCGGATCGAAACCACCCGCACCTGCCCCGCCGAAGCCGAACGGATCGTTCGCCCCGGGACCGCTCGGCTCGTCGCCGCGCTTGCGGTCGTCGTCATCGCGGTTCGAGAATCCGAAGGGGAGGTCACTCATACCCTAAACATACGCGTGTGGCGTGGGGGTTCGATGTTCGCGCGGCGCGAAATCAGGACACGCGCGTGGGGCGTAAATATGCGCCTCGTCCGCCCGGCCGCATGGGCGATCACTACTGTGGTCCAGGTGAATCGTCGGATCCTGACCCTGGTGGCCGCTCTGATCCCGGTGCTCGTCCTCGGTGCGGTGGGCAGTGTGCTCACTGTGCCGTTCGTCGCACTCGGTCCCGGACCCACGTTCAATACCCTCGGCGCGGTGGACGGCAAGCAGGTCGTCGATGTTCGCGGCGCCGAGGTGGACCCGGTGACCGGGCACCTGAATATGACCACGGTCTCGGTGCGCGACGGGCTGAACATCTTCGAGGCGTTCGGATTCTGGGTCAGCGGTGAGCACGGATTGGTCCCGCGCTCCGAGGTGTATCCGCCCGGTGTCCCGCGCGAGGAGATCGATAAGTCCAATCAGCAGGACTTCAAGGACTCCGAGAGCAATGCCGCGGTGTCCGCGCTGCACTTTTTGAATCTGCCGACGGTGGTGCTGGTGGGCAAGGTCTCCGATGACGGCCCGGCCAAGCAGACGCTGCGCCCGGGCGATGAAGTGGTCAGCGTCAACGGCGTGCCGATCGCCACGCCGAAGGATGTCGTGACCGCGGTCTCCGCGCAGGCACCGGGCAGTGAGCTCACCGTGGTGTACCGCCGCGAGAACGCCGAACAGACCGCGACGATCACACTGGCCGCCCGCCCCGACGACGCGAACAAGGGCTATCTCGGCATGTCCATGACCGAGGGCGCCCGCCCGCCGTTGCAGGTCTCGTTCAACCTCGCCGATATCGGCGGCCCATCGGCGGGCCTGATGTTCAGCCTCGCGCTGATCGATAAGCTCTCGCCCGGCGAACTCGACGGCGGCAAGTTCGTCGCTGGCACCGGCACCATCGATCAGGACGGCAAGGTCGGCCCGATCGGCGGCATCCAGTACAAGATGATGGCCGCGCGCGATGCCGGTGCCGAGACCTTCCTGGTCCCGGCCGCCAACTGCAATGAGGCCAGGCAGCGCACGCCGGACGGCCTGCGGCTGGTGAAGGTCGAAAACCTCAGCGGCGCAGTGCAATCGCTCAATGACATCAACGCGGGCCGGGACACCGTCTCCTGCGGCTGAGTCACTCCATCGTGTGGTGCAGTGCCTCGATGAGGTTGGGCGCCAGGTTCGGGTAGGTGCGCAGGTCGAGATCGCCGAAGTCGTCGGTATCGTCCTCCGGCTTCAGCTGCAGCAGGCACAGTTCCGCGCCGGAGCGCAGCACGGCGGCGAGCAGCCGTGCCGTGCGCCGCTCCGGATGCGTCTCGGCGGCGGCGCGCGCCGCGGCGTCGGCGGCCTCGTGATCGGCGAGCAGCGGGGTGAGCGCGTCGTCGAGCGTGCTCTCGGCATCCGGCGGTAGCACCACGATCTCCTGGACCAGCACACACCCGCTGACCGCCTCGGGCCAGCTGGTGGTGGCGAGGAATTCGTCGAGCGCCATCGATCCGCCGGTGATGTCGTCCGGGAACGATTCCTGGGCAATCGGAGTCAGCTCGCTGCCCTGGTCGAGCTGATCGAGCAACCCGGGCTCGGCCGCGACCAGATCGGCCGTCGGCACCAGCGCGAACATCTGCGGCGGTCTGCCCCAACCCTCGGCGTCGACGAACTCCGCCACCTCACGGACGGAACGGGCGAGGACGAGTTCGGCGTGCAGATCTGCGGTCACACCGGACATCCTTACACCCCCACACCCTTGCCAGAGCATTGAGGCCGAGGTCGGCGCCGTTTCGCGACCACCACGGAGCGAGTCTTGCGAGCGACCCGTTCGCGGCCCGTCTCGCGTCCGAGTCGAAGGCTCGGCCATCGAACTCGTCCGAGTCGAAGGCTCGGCCATCGAACTCAGCCGAGTCGTCGAAGCGCACGCGACGCAGTCGCGAGCCTCGACGGCTCGGACGCGAGGCCCACCCGTCGCCCGACCATCACCCCTCATCGAATCGCTACGCGATGCTGAATCTTCGGGGGCCGCGAACACGCGGTGGCGCAGGCGCCGCAAATTCAACACAGCGCCCGCGCGGCCGACGTCACAGATTACGTAGAGTGGGCGCGAGACGGTCCGGAACGGACCACCTGCAAAATCGGACTGCGGTGCGACAACCGAGTGATCGGTACGAGCGCCGCCGGACCTTGGAGAGTGGCATCGTGGGCATGCGGCCCCCCACCGGCTTACCTTCGTTGTCCCGACGCAGCCGAGTGCTGCTGGTGGCGGCCATCATCCTGGCGGCGCTGCTGCTGCTGGGACCGCGGTTTACCGACACCTATACGAACTGGTTGTGGTTCGGCGAGGTCGGCTTCCGCAATGTCTATCTCACCGTCTTGCGCACGCGGATTCTGCTGTTCCTGGTCGTCGCGCTGTTCGTGGGGCTTGTCGTCTGGTTGGCGCTGCTGCTGGCCTACCGGACCAGGCCGGTATTCGTGCCGGTGGCCGGTCCGAACGATCCGATCGCGCGCTACCGCACCACCGTGATGAGTCGGCTCAAGCTGTTCGGCATCGGTATTCCGCTGGTGCTCGGCGTGCTGTCCGGCCTGGTGGCGCAGTCGAATTGGGTCACCGTGCAGCTGTACCTCAACGGCGGCTCGTTCGGCCAGCAGGATCCGCAGTTCGGCCTGGACGTCGGCTTCTACGCCTTCGATCTGCCCTTCTACCGGATGGTGCTGAACTGGCTGTTCGTCGCGTCGGTCATCGCGTTCTTCGCCAGCCTGGTGACGCACTATGTCTTCGGCGGCCTGCGCCTGACCGGGCGCGAGGGCACGCTGACCAGGCCCGCGCGCATCCAGCTGGCCGTGATCGCCGGAATCTTCGTGCTGCTCAAGGCCGTCGCATACTGGTTCGACCGCTATGAACTGCTCTCCAGCAGCCGTAAGGAGCCGATATTCACCGGCGGTTCCTACACCGATATCAACGCCGTGCTGCCCGCGAAGCTGATCCTGTTGTCCATCGCGGTGATTTGCGCGATCGCCTTCTTCGCCGGGATCGTCCTGCGCGATCTGCGGGTGCCAGCTATGGCCGCCGCGCTGCTTGTGCTCTCCTCGGTCCTGGTCGGCGCGGTGTGGCCGCTGGTGGTCGAACAGTTCTCGGTGCGCCCGAATGCCGCCGAGAAGGAGAGCACCTACATCGAACGCAATATCGCCGCTACCAGGCAGGCGTACGGCATTACCTCCGACAAGATCGAGTACAAGGACTACAAGGGCGACAGTAAGAAGAGCCCGCTGGAGGTGCCGGTCGACGCGGCCACTATCGGCAACGCGCGACTGCTCGACCCGAATATCCTCTCGCCCACCTTCACTCAGCTCAAGCAGCTGAAGAACTTCTACGGCTTCCCGGATTCGCTGGACATCGATCGCTACAACCTCGGCGGCGATGTGCAGGACTACATCGTGGCCGCGCGCGAGCTGCATCCGTCGGCGCTGAGCGGCAACCAGACGAACTGGATCAACAAGCACACCGTCTTCACCCACGGCAACGGCTTTGTGGCAGCGCCGGCCAACCGGGTCAACAAGCCGCAATACGAGGATCCGAGCGCGGCGGGTGGCAGCAGCGACAGCGGCTATCCGATCTTCCTGGTCAGCGACCTGTTCAATACCACCGACCAGCAGCAGATCAAGGTCGACCAGCCGCGCATCTACTACGGCGAGCTGATCTCGCAGTCCAACCCGGATTACGCGATCGTCGGAGCGGTCAGCGGCAGCCAGCCGCGCGAATACGACTCCGACACTGCGCAATTCACCTATAACGGCAAGGGCGGCGTGTCGATCGGCAACTGGTTCAACCGGTTGGCTTTCGCCGCAAAGTACACCGAGCGCAATATCCTGTTCAACTCCGACATCGGCGGCAACTCCAAGATCATCTTCAATCGCAGCCCGCGCGAGCGGGTGCAGAAGGTGGCGCCGTGGCTGACCACCGACGGCAATGCCTATCCGGCGGTTGTCGACGGCCGGATCCAGTGGATCGTCGACGCGTACACCACGCTGGACAACTACCCGTACGCGCAGTCCACCTCGCTGGAGGGCGCGGTCGAGGACAGCATCGATAAGAAGACCGGAAGGCTGCTGCCGCGCAAGGAGGTCAGCTACATCCGCAACTCGGTGAAGGCCACCGTGGACGCCTACGACGGCACGGTGACCCTCTACGAGGTGGACTCCACCGACCCGGTGCTCAAGGCCTGGCGCGGTGTGTTCCCCGGCGCCGTCAAGCCGGAGAGCGAGATCTCCCCGGAGCTGCGGGCGCACTTCCGCTATCCCGAGGATCTGTTCAAGGTGCAGCGCGAGATGCTGACCAAGTATCACGTGGACAATCCGCGAGAGTTCTTCACCAACAACGCCTTCTGGTCGGTGCCGAGCGATCCGACCACCGAGGGCGGCACGTTCAACCAGCCCCCGTACTACGTGCTGCTCGGTGATCCGGCGACGAATAAGCCGGTGTTCAACCTGACCAGTGCCATGGTCGGCTACAACCGCCAGTTCCTCTCCGCGTATATCTCGGTGCGGTCGGATCCGGACGGCTATGGCAAATTCACGATCTTGCAATTGCCGACGGATACCCAGACGCAGGGTCCGCAGCAAACTCAGAACAGCATGACGACGGCGCCCGAAGTCTCCAGTCAGAAAACGCTGCTGTCGAATTCGAACAAGATCAGATATGGCAATCTGCTGACATTGCCGATCGCCGACGGCGGAATCCTTTATGTGGAGCCGTTTTACAACGAGCGAAATACCGGTGCGGGCAGCGCCACCTTCCCGCAGCTGCTGCGCGTGCTGGTGAGCTATCGCGATGTGGCGGGCAGTGTGAAGGTCGGCTTCGCCTCCACTCTGGCCGACGCGCTGAATCAGGTATTGCCGGGCACGGGTTCGCTGGCCACGCCGTTCGGCGGTGATCCGACGAGCAGGCCGAAACCGGGCACCACCCCGCCGCCGACGCAGGGCACCACCCCGCCGGCGCAGGGCGCCAGCGCACCGCCGCAGGGCACAACACCGCCGCCCGCGACCGGATCCACCGCCAAGGACGCGGCGGCTGCGGATCTGAACAAGAAGATCGAAAATGTGCGAAATGCCATGAAGTCCGGCAACTTCCAGGACTTCGGCAAGGCGCTGGAGGAACTGGAGGCCGCGGTGAAGGCTTATCAGGACGCCAGTCGCTGATCGTTGAAACCGAGAACGGCCCCGTCACCCGGATTGGGTGGCGGGGCCGTTCCAGTTGACGCCGGACGAGCCGACGTCACCTTCGGCGCCGTTGCCGAGTGACGTCGGCGCCGTGCGTCAGCGACCGAACGAGTCGATCAGCGCGCTGTTCTGGTCCAGGAGCTGCTTGTACGGCCCCTCTAGGCCGTTCTGCTTCGCCAGCTCGAAACCGGCGGACTTGGCCCGCTCGATGGCGGATTCGACGCTGGCGGGCGGGGCGGGGGCGACCACGGCGGGTGCGGGCTCCGGCTCGGCGACGGCCGGGCTCGGCTCGGACTCACCGGCGCGCAGGTACTGGCCGCAGACCGGCCAGGCACCGGCGCCCTGGGTGGCGAGCACGTTCTCGGCGACCCGGATCTGCTCATCCTTGCTGGCGTGATTGGCGGAACCGGCGCCACCGTTGGCGGCCCAGGTGCTCTGCGAGAACTGCAGACCGCCGTAGTAGCCGTTTCCGGTGTTGATACCCCAGTTGCCACCGCTTTCGCACTGGGCGACGCCGTCCCAGTTGTGGGTGGGGGCGGCCGCGGCGGTACCGGTGGAAAGACCGAACGGGACGGCAACGATTGCGCCGGTGACGGCGGCATAGCCGAGGGCGCGGGTGCTGAGCTTCCGGTGTTTCGACATGATGTTTTCCCTCCCTGCGCCCACCGCCCCCGGGTAAAAGAAATGCCGAGTCCCTGCCCCCAGGTGTGTCGGGGATCCTCGAACCGCGGGACAGGGTCGCCGGTGTTCGGCGGTTCGAGTTCGAGCCCATCACGTTTGATCCGGGCCGTGGATCGACGGTAACCAAGAAATCTCGGCAGATCACATCTTGATAACTTCGCGAGTGCATGATGCGAATAGCGTGTATATCAGTGTTTGCGCAGGTCGCAAATGCTATAAGAATGGATTCTGGACGGTCTGTTATAGCAACGTTATGTGTTCGGGATCACCATGAAATAGTGGCTCGGGTCACGTTTGAGCCCAATGACCGCCCGGTTCGATAGCGCTCGGGAGTGGTTCTTGTGCGTCTGTCGTCGTTCGCGCAACGGGCTCGGACAGTGCTGCGGCAGACTGTCGAACTCGCTCCGGAGGCTCTGTGAGCCGCGCCACCGGCCGCCTCTTCTGCTCCTCGTTCAGTCCGCTGACCAGCGGAAATGCCCTGCAAAGTCAGCGATTTGCCTTCTCTGCGTAGACGTGTGTAATGTTGTGTTCACCGACGCGGGGTGGAGCAGCTCGGTAGCTCGCTGGGCTCATAACCCAGAGGTCGCAGGTTCAAATCCTGTCCCCGCTACTAGGGAAACGGCCCGGAACATACAGTTCCGGGCCGTTTTTCATTGATGCAGGGGAATGTATTCGGCAACGTTGGCCGGAGTCGGATTCTCGAGGCGGTCTGGTCGAAGTAGCGGTATAGCGAACCGCGATTCTCCGGCATCCGCTGCCAGTGCAGGATTCGCGAGTTCACGAAGGTGGTCGTATGGCCGCTGCCGACACTCCGCCCGTGCGGAACTGTAGAGGGTGGCCTGGCGGACCTGCACGCTCAATGGTTGCCGTGCTGGACGCCTGATCGGTAGTTCGACGGTGATGAGGTCGGCGTGGTCGTCGCGATTGCGGGCCGGGTTCAGCAGATCGACAGCCAACCATCGGGTGGGCCGTCGCGCGGGAACGGATTGGCCTTGTCGGTCGGCTGTAAGCAACGATGAGAACGCGGATCGGCTCACCTTCCCATATTTGGAAACTTCGTTCGGACGACGTCTGCTATTTCTGAAGCAGTGACGCCGCGAGGAGGCCCAATGATGTGTACGTCCAATGCGCTACATCCAAGGCTTTACGCCGCACAATCACATCGGAGCCGACCGGTGGTCACCGCCTCGATTGGGTCCGCGACTCATCCTCGGCCTGAGTAGCCGTCACGAAGCTACTGGCCGGTTGACAAGGTCAAGATCGTCAAATTACTGTCCAGTAGAATGAATCGTGTTCTACTGCTCGACAATCCGAGAGATCACTGTGTCGATCCGTATCGCTGTAGCGGAGGTGCGATGTACGCACTTCGCGATGGGCGTTTCGAGCGTTACTCCCTCTTGCGCACGCCTCGGTCCTCTGGCGTGCCCACATAGCACCTAGGTCTTCAGTGACGTTCGCTGACTATTTGCTCTACTGAGTCGGGCGGCACAGCTAGGTCCAGTCTGGACCTCGCCTGCCCCATCTCCTCGAGGCCTCGGGGTGTCTGCGGAAGACGCTCCGCATCATCAGGGCTCTTTGCCGAGCCTCGACCGCGTCGAAATCCGTTGGGTCGAAGCAGGAGTCGGCCAATTCGAAATTTACAAAATCTTTAGTTGGACCTACGAATTGATGGTGACATGACCTGCTCTGCGATCCGGATGGATGTCGCGGGAGGCGGCGGGTCGTCCACCGAGCGTCATCGCCCAGGGGGCGCGGCGGGAATACCTCATCGAGAACGCCTTGCAGGTGGGCCGATCGACAGACGTCTCCGAAAACGGTGACCAGCAACAAATACACGTCAGATGCTTACGGGGGGTCACAGCATGCCTTGAGGAAGGATGTTCAGAGGTGACCGGATCGGCGTTTGCCGTCGCTATCGTTGGCATGTCCTGCAGAATGCCGGGCGCGGCCGATCTCGACAGTTTCTGGCAGCTGCTCAGGGCGGGGCGCGGCGCGATCGGCACAGCTCCCCCTGGCCGGGAGAGCATCATCGAGCGGGCCGGATTCGTCGACACCGTAGGGGAATTCGACGCGGACTTCTTCGGGGTCTCGCCCAATGAGGCGCGCGCCGTCGATCCGCAGCAGCTGCTGGCACTGGAATTGAGCTGGGAGGCGCTCGAGGATGCGGGCCTGGCCGCCACGGCGCGCGATGCCCGGCGGTGTGGTGTGTTCCTCGGTAGCACCGGAAGTGATTTCGCCGAAGTCCTGGCCTCCCGAGGTGGCCCGGGCGTCAGCCGCCACTCGCTGTGGGGTGTCGGACGCGGCATCATCGCCAACCGCGTCTCGAACCACTTCGGTTTCAGCGGCCCGAGCATCGTGGTCGACAGCGCCCAGGCATCCTCGCTGGTCGCGGTTCACCTGGCATGTGAGAGCCTGCGCAGCGGCGAGAGCGACGTGGCCCTGGCCGGTGGCCTGAACCTGATCCTGTCGCCGACGAGCAGTGAGCGTATCGAGCAGTTCGGCGCACAGTCGGCGCTCGGCGCCTGCTACACATTCGACGCGCGGGCCGACGGGTTCGTCCGCGGCGAGGGTGGCGGCATGGTGGTGCTGAAACCACTCGCGCAGGCGGTCGCCGACGGCGACCGGATTCACGCCGTGATCCGCGGCAGTGCGGTCAATACCGGCAATGAACGCCGAGTGCTGACCGCCCCGAGTCGAGATGCGCAGGCGGCGGCGATCCGCGCCGCGCTGACCGCGGCAGGTGTCGAAGCGCCGTCGGTGCAGTACGTCGAATTGCACGGCACCGGAACACCCGCCGGTGATCCGGTGGAGGCCGCCGCGCTCGGCGAAATCTACGGGGTGGGCCGGGCACAGGATGCGCCGCTGGCCGTCGGATCGGTCAAGACGAATATCGGGCATCTGGAAGGTGCTTCCGGTATCGCGGGCCTGATCAAGACCGTGCTGGGGCTGAGTCACCGAGAACTGGTGGCCAGCCTGAACTTCGAGACACCGAATCCGCGAATTCCGCTCGCGGACCTGGGCTTACGGGTGGTGACGGGCACCGAGAGCTGGCCCGTTGCCGACGTGCGCAGGGCAGGTGTGTCCTCGTTCGGTATGGGGGGATCGAATGCCCATGTGATCGTGGAGGAGGCGCCTGCCGTCGTATCGGCCGCGTCCACGGTGGACGGCGCGGTCGGTGCGGTTGCGTGGATGGTGTCGGCCCGCAGCGAGAGCGGCGTAGGTGCGCAAGCGGCCCGGCTGCGGGAATGGCTGCTGCGCCATCCGGAGCTGGATGTGGTCGATGTGGCGCACTCGTTGCTGGCCACGCGAGCCCAAATGGAGTGGCGCGGCAACGTCGTCGGGGGGAATCGCGAGGAGCTGCTGGCCGGGTTGGCGGCCCTGGCCGACCCGACCGCACCCGCCGTGGCGATCGAGCCGACAACCGCGCGGGCCGAGCCGCGGCGGGTCGCGTTCGTCTTCCCGGGGCAGGGCAGCCAGTGGGAGGGCATGGCGCTCGGGCTGTTGGATGCGGGTGGGGTGTTCGCGGAGTCGATTGCGGAATGTGAAGCGGCGCTTGCCCCGTACGTGGACTGGTCGCTGACGGCGGTGCTGCGTCGCGAAGGTGACGCGCCCCCGCTGGATCGCGTGGATGTGGTGCAGCCGGTGCTGTTCGCGGTGATGGTCTCACTGGCCCGGATGTGGCGAGCGGCCGGTGTGCAGCCGGACGTGGTGATCGGCCATTCCCAAGGCGAGATCGCCGCCGCCTACGTTGCCGGTGGACTGTCGCTGTCCGATGCGGCGCGGGTGGTGGCTCTCCGGTCGCGGGCGGTCGCCGATGAGCTGGCCGGACAGGGCGGTATGGCCTCGATCGGACTCGGCGCGGATGCGGTCCGGGAGCGTCTATCGGCGCATGGGGATCGGCTGTCATTGGCGGCGGTGAACGGACCGGCGCAAAGTGTGATAGCCGGTGATGCGTCGGCGATGGCGGACTTCCTCGCCGACTGCGCCCGCGACGGTATATGGGCCCGCCGGATTCCGGTGGATTACGCGTCGCATTCGAAAGCGGTTGAGCGGCTGCGTGATCGGCTGCTCGAGGAACTGGAGCCGATCCGCCCGCAATCCGGGTCGGTGCCGTTCTTCTCGACGGTATTCGCCGATCGGTTGGATACGGCGGAACTGGACGCCGAATACTGGTATCGGTCATTGCGGGAACCGGTTCGATTCGCCGATGCCGTGACGGCGCTGATCGGTAACGGTATCAACGGGTTCATCGAGGCGAGTCCACATCCGGTGCTCACGATGGGCATCGGCGTAACCGCCGAGGCGGCCGGTGCGGCCGAGGGCGTGTCTGTTGTCGGATCGTTGCGGCGCGGTGTGGGTGGCCCGGAACGGTTCATGGCGTCGCTGGGCCAGGCCCATTGCGCCGGTGTACAGGTGGATCCGCACGCGCTGGTCTCCGGTGGCGCGCGGGTCGACCTGCCGCCGTACGCGTTCCAGCGCCGCAGTTTCTGGGCCGGTGTGTCCGCCGTTTCTCGGGTAACCGATGTCGTCGCGGCAACCGAGGAGCAGATTTCCGAGGGAAATGAACAGACCGGAACATGGGACGACGGGCCGCTGGCACGCAAACTGCTGGCGGTCCCCGAATATCAGCGCGACACAGTAGTTCTCGAAATCGTTCGTGAGCAGGCCGCTGCCGTACTGGGCCACGAGTCGGCCCTATCAATTCACCCGGACCTGCCGTTCACCGAGTTCGGGTTCGACTCCGTCAGCGGGGTGGAGCTGCAGAACCGACTGATGCGGGCTACCGGTGTGCCGCTGCCGAAGACGCTCATCTTCGACCATCCGACCGGGAGTGCGGTCGCGGCGCTGCTGCGGGAACGGGTCACGGGGACCGACCGCGGGCAGCGGCGGGTAGCGCGGCGCACGACTTCGGACGAGCCGATCGCGATCGTCGGCATGAGTGCCCGATTCCCGGGCGGTGTTCGGTCCGCCGAGGATCTGTGGGATCTGCTCGCGGTGGGCCGGGACGCCATCGGCGAATTCCCCACCGACCGCGGCTGGGACCTGGACCGGCTGTTCGACCCGGACCCCGACAAGCCGGGAAAGGTTTACACACGCCACGGTGGATTCCTCGGCGGTGCAGGCGATTTCGATCCCGGTTTCTTCGGCATCAGTCCTCGCGAAGCGCTGGCGATGGATCCGCAGCAGCGGCTGCTGCTCGAAACAGCCTGGGAAGCCCTGGAGGACGCGGGTATCGACCCGGTGTCGCTGCGGGGCAGCGACACCGGCGTCTTCGCCGGTGCCTGCTCGTCGGGATACGCCCGGCGGGTGACCGGTGACCTGGAGGGTTTCCGGCTAACCGGCACATCGCACAGCGTCATCTCGGGTCGCGTCGCGTACGCGTTCGGCCTGGAAGGGCCTGCGGTGACGGTGGATACGGCGTGCTCGTCATCGCTGGTGGCATTGCACCTGGCCTGCCATGCGCTGCGCCAGGGCGACAGCTCGCTGGTGCTCGCCGGTGGTGTGACCGTCGCCGCCAGCCCGTATCTGTATGTGGACTTCGCCCGCCAGCGCGGCCTGTCGCCGGACGGACGCTGCAAGGCGTTCTCGGCTGCCGCCGACGGGGTGGCGTGGTCGGAGGGCTCGGGTGTGCTTGTGCTCGAGCGGCTTTCGGATGCACAGCGGCTCGGCCACAACATCTTGGCGGTTGTTCGCGGTAGCGCGGTGAACCAGGACGGCGCGAGCAACGGCCTGACCGCGCCGAACGGTCCGTCGCAGGAGCGGGTCATCGCGCAGGCCCTCGCCAATGCGGGGATCGCGGCGGTCGACGTGGACGCGGTGGAGGCGCACGGAACCGGTACGTCCCTGGGTGATCCGATCGAAGCGCAGGCGTTGATCGCCGCCTACGGACAGGAGCGCGGCGATCGGGAACCGTTGCGGATCGGTTCCTTGAAATCGAATATCGGCCATGCGGTTGCCGCCGCCGGTGTGGCCGGGGTGATCAAGATGGTGCAGGCGATGCGGCACGAACGGCTGCCGCGGACACTGCACGCCGAAACGCCATCGCCGCATGTGGATTGGGCCGCGGGCGCGGTGCGTCTACTGACCGAAGCCGAACCGTGGACCGCGGGCGATCGAGTGCGTCGGGCTGGTGTGTCGTCGTTCGGAATCAGCGGCACCAACGCGCATGTGATCCTCGAAGAGGCACCTGCCGCACCGGTAGCGGCTACCGAGGGTGACATCGGCGGCGATGCGCAACGGCACCCGAATATCACCGTGTCGGTCATCCCGGTGCTGGTGTCGGGTAAGGGCGAGGCAGGTCTGCGCGCGCAGGCCGCCCGGCTGCGTGCCTGGCTGTCGGAGCGGCCGGAGATCGACGTCGCGGATGCGGCCTATGCACTGGCGACGTCGCGGGCGCAGCTGGACTCGCGCGGTGTGATCCTCGGTCGTGATCGGGACGAGTTGCTCGAGCGGCTGGCCGATCTCGCCGAATCGGGGACCGGCACCGGTGTCATCGCAGGCGCCATCGGCTCGGGGACGACGGCGTTCTTGTGCACCGGTCAGGGTGCACAGCGGATCGGCATGGGCGCAGGCCTGTACGAGGCCTTCCCGGTATTCGCGGACGCGTTGGATTCGGTGTGCGCCCAGTTCGATCCGGTGCTGGAGTGCTCGCTGAAACAACTCATGTTCAGCGGCGCCGCTGGCGGTACCGATGTCGCGGTGCTGGATCGGACGGAGTTCACCCAGCCTGCGTTGTTCGCCTTCGAGGTGGCGCTGTATCGCCTGCTCGAGTCGTTCGGCGTCACCCCGGACGTGTTGATCGGCCACTCGATCGGAGAAGTCGCGGCCGCATACCTCGCGGGACTGTGGTCGCTCGAGGATGCCTGCCGGTTGGTGGCGGCGCGCGGCCGTCTCATGGGTGCGTTGCCCGAGGGCGGCGCAATGCTGGCCATCGGAGCATCCGAAACCGAGGTGAACGATGTCGTCGCCGAGTATCCCGGCCGTGTGTCGGTCGCCGCGGTGAATACGCCTGCGGCCCTGGTGATCTCGGGCGACGAGGACGCGGTCGCCGAGATCGAGGCCCGATTCGCCGAGCGCGGCCGCAAGACATCGCGGCTGCGGGTCAGCCACGCCTTCCACTCGCATCGGATGGAGCCGATGCTGGCCGAATTCGAGTCGGTCGCACAGGACTTGACGTACAACCGGCTGCGCCTTCCGGTGCTATCGAATGTGTCCGGTCAGCTCGCCGGGGACGAGGTGCTGGAACCTGCCTATTGGGTTCGGCAAGTGCGTGCCGCGGTGCGCTTCGCGCCGGGTATCGAGACGCTGATCGCCTCGGGGGTGCGCCGATTCCTGGAACTGGGGCCCGACGCGGTACTGGCGGCGCTGACCCGGCAGACCCTTCCGGAGGGCGGGGAGTCCGCGTCGGTGGTGGCCGCGGCCGCGCGCCGGGATCACGATGAGCCCCAACAGTTCCTGACGATGCTGGCACATGCTCACACGTCCGGTGCGAGTGTGGATTGGACGGCGCTGTTGCGTCGCCCGGCACGACGACGAGTTCCCCTGCCCACGTACGCCTTCCGACACCAGCGATTCTGGTTGCCGCCGCGTTCCGAAGCCACGGGCGACGCCCTCGGCCACCCGCTGCTCACCGGTGTGGTGCCGGTGGCCGGTAAGGATGAGTTCGTTTTCACCGGCCGGTTCTCGCTGCCGACCGACCCCTGGGTCGCCGACCACATGACCTACGGCACCGTGGTGCTGCCGAGCGCGACCCTCGTCGAGTTCCTGCTCGTCGCGGGCAGCAGAATCGATTGCGGCGTCGTCGAGGAGCTGACCCTGGAGGCTCCGATACTTCCGTCGGAAGACGACGAGGTCGAACTCCAGGTGTCGGTGCAGGAGCCGGATGGGAACGGGCGACGGCCGTTCCGCTTCTACTTTCGCAAGGTGGGTCGCCGAGCGGGCGAATGGGTGCGCAATGCCAGCGGAGTGCTGGCCCCCTCATGGGACGGCAACGACGCTCTGCTGGACCGGCTGCGGGACGAGGTCTGGCCACCGGCCGACGCCGAAACTCTCGACCCCGCATGGATTCCCGAGCGAATCGCCACGGGATCCGGACTCGAATACGGTCCCGCGTTCATCGGCGTCGACGCCGCATGGCAGCGGGGTGAGACCGTCTTCTCCGAGATCACCCTGGACACCGCGGCCGCGCCCGAACCGGAGCGGTTCGATCTGCATCCCGCTCTGCTCGACCTGGTGATGCACGCCGGGCTGGCCGGGCTCGTCTGGCGTGATCAGGACAGCGATCCGAACACCGGCCGGTTGCTGTTTCGCTGGGGCGGGGCGCGACTGCACCAGCCGCTGGTCAAGGCGACGACGCTGCGGGTCATCGCCGTGGCGAGTGGCCCGGAGACGATCTCCGTTGCGACCATTGATGATTCGGGACGGCCCGTAGTCTCCGTCGACGCGGTGGTGATGCGGCCCTATGACGTGAAACAGATGCGCGGCACACTGGCCGGGGATGACGCCGGCCTCTACGAGATCCAGTGGACACCGGCGCCGGCAGCGACACCGAGTCTGTCCGTGGACCGGATGGCCGTACTCGGTTCGGCGGCGGTCGCCGGAATCGACACCTGCTCGCCGAGCCCATCGGAACTCGCTGTGGCACAAGCGATTCCGGACGCTGTGGTCTGGTGTCCGGAGGTCGGTGCCGCGGCCGACGATCCGGCGGCCGTTCTCGGCCACCTGGAAACGGTCTTGGCGACAGTGCAGTCCTGGCTGGCCGAAGAGCGTCTGGCCGACACTCGGCTGGTCGTGGTGACCACCAACGGTGCCGCGCTGCCGGGCGAGGCACCGGATCTCGCCGCGGCAGCCGTCTGGGGCCTGTTGCGCAGCGCCCAATCCGAATATCCCGGCCGGTTCGTTCTCATCGACGCTGATCCGTCGGCCGCTGCGCCCCGGGGGGGTTCGATGCCGATCGGCGCGGTGATCGCGGCAGGCGAACCACAGGTAGCGGTGCGCTCCGGAGCATTGCTCGTGCCCAGACTCGCGAAAGCACGAGCCGAGCGCGATACCGAGCCGGGGCTGGCCCAGCGGTCACCCGACCGCCACCCCTCATCGAGTCGTGACGCGACGCTGGCTCACTCGTTGCCCGAGCACCCCTCATCGAGTCGTGACGCGACGCTGGCTCACTCGTTGCCCGAGCACCCCTCATCGAGTCGCCATGCGACGCTGGCTCACTCGTTGCCTGACCACCCCTCATCGAGTCGCCATGCGACGCTGGCTCACTCGTTGCCCGAGCACCCCTCATCGAGTCGCCATGCGACGCTGGCTCACTCGTCGCCTGACCACCCCCCAACGAGTCGCTACGCGACGCTGTCATCATTTGGCGATGGCACCGTACTGATAACCGGCGGCACCGGTGGCCTCGGCGCGCTTGTGGCCCGACGTCTGGTCACCGGACATGGAGTCCGCCGGCTGCTGCTGGTGTCCAGGCGTGGCGAAAATGCGGACGGTGCAACGGAACTGGTGTCCGAGCTGTCGGAAGCCGGCGCTGCTGTCAGGGTGGCGGCCTGCGATGTAGCGGATCGAGAAGCCCTCCGTTCGCTGCTGGATTCGATCGAGGCCGATCATCCGCTGACCGGCGTGGTCCATGCGGCGGGTGTCCTCGACGATGGCACCCTCGCGGGCCTGACCGCCGAGCAACTGCGGCGCGTGTTCGACTCGAAGGCTGCGGCCGCATGGCATCTGCACGAGCTCACTCGTGACCGTGGCCTATCGGCCTTCGTGCTGTTCTCATCCGTCGCGGCAGCGATCGGATCGGCGGGACAGGGCAACTACGCGGCAGCCAACGCATTCCTCGACGCGCTGGCGCACCGTCGCCATGCCGAAGGGCTGCCAGCGATATCGCTGGCCTGGGGGCCCTGGAATTCCGCCGCCGGTATGGCCGGTGGCTTGGACCGCAGTGCCGTCGCCCGCTGGGAAAGGCTCGGTCTGCACCCGCTCGGGAACGATGAAGGTCTCCGGCTGTTCGATACGGCCACCAACCGCGCCGCCGCACACCTGGCAGCGATCGGGTTCGACCCGGCGCAACTGCGGCGTGCGGTGCGCGACGGTGCGGTGCCCGCGGTGCTCCGCGGATTCCTGCCCCGCACCACGGCCCCGTCCGCGACCGCGTCGAGTTCGCTGGGCACCCGACTGAGCCGGGTACCGGAGGCCGAACGATCCGCGGTGGTGCTCGAGCTGGTCCGGGAGCATGCGGCAGCTGTGCTGGGGCACGGCTCCGCCGAAGACATCAGTCCCGACGCCCGATTCGACGCACTGGGATTCGACTCGCTCGGCGGCGTTGAATTCCGCAACCGCCTGTCCAAGGCCACCGGTGTCCAGCTGCCGTCCACCCTGGTCTTCGACCACCCCACCGCCGCGGCGGTTGCCACCCTCTTGCACGCCAAGATCGAGGGAACGGCATCCGGTTCCAGGACGACACGGGTGTCGCGCCGGGTACGTGTGGACGAGCCCATCGCGATCGTCGGCATGAGCTGCCGGTTCCCCGGCGGCGTCCGAACCCCGGAGCAGTTGTGGGATCTGGTGCGGTCGGGTACCGATGCCACCACGGAATTCCCGAACGATCGCGGCTGGGATCTCGAGCAGCTGATCGACCAGGACCCGGATAAACCCGGCACGGTCTACAGCCGCGGCGGCGGCTTCCTGGACGATGCCGGTGATTTCGACGCCGGATTCTTCGGAATCAGCCCGCGCGAGGCCCTGGCGATGGATCCGCAGCAGCGGCTGCTGCTGGAAGCCTCATGGGAGGCATTGGAGCAATCCGGAATCGACCCGGTCACGTTGCGCGGCAGCGATACCGGCGTGTTCGCGGGCGCGTGCGCCTCCGGATATGTCGACCGCGTCACCGGCGATCTCGAGGGGTTCCGGCTGACCGGCACCACCCACAGTGTCGTCTCCGGCCGCGTCGCCTACGTGTTCGGTCTCGAGGGACCAGCGGTCACGATCGATACCGCATGCTCGTCCTCACTGGTGGCATTGCATCTGGCGTGTCAGGCCCTGCGTCAGGGCGAAACGTCGCTGGCGTTGGCGGGCGGCGTCACCGTGGCCGCAACCCCATATCTCTCCGTGGATTTCGCGCGGCAGCGGGGCCTGTCGCCGGATGGCCGCTGCAAGGCGTTCTCCGCCGCGGCCGACGGTGTGGCCTTCGCCGAAGGCGTGGGCGTACTGGTGTTGGAGCGGCTGTCGGACGCGCAGCGGCTGGGCCACGACATCCTGGCCGTCGTTCGGGGCAGCGCGGTGAACCAGGACGGCGCGAGCAATGGCCTGACCGCGCCGAACGGTCCGTCGCAGGAGCGAGTGATCGCGCAGGCCCTCGCGAATGCCGGGCTCATCCCCGCCGACGTGGATGCGGTGGAAGCGCACGGGACCGGTACTCCGCTGGGGGATCCCATCGAAGCCAACGCGTTGATCGCCGCATACGGGCAGGAGCGCGGGGATCGGGAGCCGCTGCGCATCGGATCGATCAAATCGAATATCGGCCATACCGTCGCAGCGGCCGGTGTCGGTGGCGTGATCAAGATGGTGCAGTCGCTGCGGCACGAAACCCTGCCCCCGACCTTGCACGCGGAAACGCCGTCCCCGCACGTGGATTGGTCGGCCGGCGCGGTGCGCCTGCTGACCCGGCCGGAACCATGGCGCGCAGGGGGGTCGATTCGCCGAGCCGGTGTGTCCTCGTTCGGAATCAGTGGCACCAACGCGCACGTGATCATCGAGGAGGCTCCGGCTCGGGTGGCATCGATGCCCGAGCGCGGTGCGGCCCTGCCGAAGGTCGATGTCGCTGTGGCGTGGACGATATCGGCCACCTCGGCGGAGAGCCTGCGGGCGCAGGCCGAGCGGTTGCGGGCGTGGTCGGCCGATCGCCCGGAGGTCGACATCTGGTCGGTGGCGCGGTCATTGGTGGACTCGCGGGCATTGCTGGATCGTCGGGGGGCCGTCGTCGGTCGGGATCGGGACGAACTGCTGGCGGGTCTGGCCGATTTGGCGGTGGGTTCGCCGGGCACGATCGAGGGGACGGCGGGTTCGGGGAAGACGGCGTTTCTGTTCACCGGGCAAGGCGCGCAGCGGGTGGGGATGGGCGCGGGGCTGTACGAGGCGTTTCCGGTATTCGCGGCGGCGTTCGACGAGGTGTGCGCGCAGATCGATCCGTTGTTGGGGCGGACCAACCCGTCGTCTGACCGCCACCTCTCGACGAGCTCCGCGCTGTCCTTGAAGGAGCTGATGTTCGCCGACGCCGAGGGTGTGTTGGATCGGACCGAATTCACCCAGCCGGCATTGTTCGCGTTCGAGGTGGCGTTGTTCCGGTTGTTCGAATCATTCGGTGTGACACCGGATCTGCTGATCGGGCATTCGATCGGTGAGTTGGCGGCGGCGTATGTGGCGGGGGTGTGGTCGCTCGAGGATGCGTGTGCGCTGGTGGTGGCGCGGGGTCGATTGATGGGCGCCCTGCCGGAGGGCGGGGCAATGCTCGCGGTCGCGGTGTCGGAGATCGAGGCGTTGGAGGTGCTGGCCGAGTTCGGCGGGCGGGTGTCGTTGGCGGCGGTGAACAGTCCGTCGTCGGTGGTGTTGTCCGGGGAGGTGTCCGCGATAGCCGAGATCGGTGATCGGCTTGTCGGCAAGGGAGTGCAGACCTCCCGGCTGCGGGTCAGTCACGCATTCCACTCGGTGTTGATGGAGCCGATGCTCGACGAGTTCCGGTCTGTCGCCGAAGGATTGACGTATCGGGAGCCGTCGCTGCCGATCGTGTCGAACGTTTCGGCGGCCGTGGTCGCTGCCGAGCTGACCGATCCCGAGTACTGGGTCGGGCAAGTGCGGGGGTGCGTCCGGTTCACACCGGGGATCGACGCCCTGGTCGAGGCAGGTGTGCGGCGGTTCGTGGAGATCGGACCGGATGCGGTGCTGGCCGCGATGACTCGGCAGTGTCTGGTCGAGACTCCGGCCGTCGAGGCCAAGTCGACGGTGGTCGCGGCCGCCCGGCGCTCGATCGACGAGCCGACTCAGTTCGTGTCCGCGCTGGCACAAGCAGCTGTTGTCGGTGTGAAGGTGGACTGGACGCCGCTGTATGCGGGCCGCCCCACGGATCGGGTGGCGTTGCCCACCTATGCGTTCCAGCATCGACGCTACTGGGCGCAGCCGGTCGACGCGCCGGAGTTGTGGCAGTCGGGCTTGGACGATGCGGGGCATCCGCTGTTGGGCGCGATGGTGCGGTTGCCGGATTCCCAGGATGTGGTGTTCACCGGGAGGCTGTCGCGAGCCGGTCATCCTTGGCTGGCCGATCATGCCGTTGCTGGGGTGACGCTGCTGCCCGGCGCCGCCCTCGTGGAGCTGGCCCTGCACGTGGGAGCGGCGGTGGCATGCCCGCGACTGGCGGAGCTGGTCATCGAGGCACCCCTGCCGATACCGGCTGCCGGGGCCGTCGAGCTGCGGGTGGTAGCGGGTGGACCCGGGGAAACCGGCGCACGGACGGTGTCGGTGTACTCGCGGTCGAACAATGGTGATCCGGACTCGCGCAGCGACGATTCGGACCAGTGGGTGCGCCACGCGGTCGCGAGGGTCACCGCAGGGGCGGACACATCCCTGGTCGACTCCGGTCCGGTGAGCTGGCCGCCCGCGGATGCGACGGCGATAGCGATCGATCACGTCTACGCGGATCTGGCCGAGCGGGGCTATGAATACGGACCGGCGTTCCGCGGACTGACTGCCCTGTGGGGGTGCGACGGTGCGGTGTTCGCCGAGGTCGTACTGCCGGAGCCGGCACGATCGGACGGCGCGAAATACGGTGTGCATCCGGCATTGTTGGATGCCGCGCTGCACGCGATCCTGCTCGGTGGGCTGGCTCCCGACACCCGGGCCGGTGCGATCGCCGTCCCGTTCTCCTGGGAGAACATCGCCCTGTATGCGACGGGCGCGACCACCGTACGGGTCCGTGCCGCCGTGACCGGCTCCGGGCCGGCGGGCGAGCGGATAACCGTAACCCTCACCGACCCGGCAGGTGTGGCGGTGGCCGAAGTGGGGGCACTGACGCTGCGGATGTTGTCGGCCGATGCGCTCGGCTCGGTGCACCGTCGTACCGAAGGCGTTGGCTACGAGGTGAATTGGGTCGCGCTACCCGAGCCCGCGAGTGAACTCACCGCGGCCGACGCCTGGAGCCTTGCCGAGGACGGTGACGGTGACGGTGAAACCGTGACGATCGCGGGACGGGACACGACGGTCTTGCGGCTCGACGCCACGACCGTGGACGGCGATCTCCCTGCGGCGGTACGTGATCGGGTCATCGAACTCGCGGCGCAGGTGCGGCGGCTGCTGACACAGGACCGGCGCATCATCGTGGTGACCCGGCAGGCGGTCGCCGTACATCCACACGAGCCGGTGGACCTGCCAACGGCAGCGGCGTGGGGTCTGCTGCGTACGGCACAGAGTGAGAACCCGGACCGAATTCTCCTCGTCGATATCGAGGACCGGGCGGACTATCGGACCGCTGTGGCCCTGGCGTCGGCTACCGGCGACGAACCCCAGCTGGCCGTGCGGCGCGGAAGGGCGTATGCGCCGCGCCTGCACCGCGGTGGTTCGAACCCGCTCGAAGTTGCGTCGCGCGACACCTCGGTCGGTGCGGTAGGCGATAGCGCGGCGTCACCACATGGGGCTCCGCACGGGTCGCATCGGACACCGGCATGGGCGCTGACGCTGCTCGACAAAGGCACGCTGACCGAAGACAACTTCGGTGTGAGCGACCAACCGAATGCGTTGGAACCGCTTGCACCAGGGCAGGTCCGGGTGAGTATGCGGTCGGTCGGCCTCAACTTCCGAGATGTGCTGATCGCGCTCGGTACCTACCCCGACAAGGCTGCGCGAATCGGCGGTGAGGGAGCCGGGGTGGTCTTGGAGGTCGCACCGGATGTGACCGAATTCGTGCCCGGCGACCGGGTTTTCGGGTTGATCCCGGGTGTCGGATCGGTGGCGGTGGCCGATCGCCGACTGCTTGCGCCGATTCCGCGTGGCTGGTCGTTCACCCAGGCCGCGGCGGTTCCGATCGTGTACGCGACCGCCTACTACAGCCTCGTCGACCTGGCCGATGCGCGACCCGATGAGACGCTGCTGCTGCATGCGGCGACCGGTGGTGTCGGCCTGGCGGCCGTGCAACTCGCGCGACATCTGGGCCTGCGATTGTTGGTCACCGCCAGTGCGCCCAAGTGGAATGTGTTGCGCGATTTGGGGTTCGACGACTCCGATATCGGTAACTCGCGCACATTGGATTTCGAGCAGAAGTTCCTCGACGCCACCGACGGTCGCGGTGTGGACATCGTATTGGATTCGCTGGCAGGCGAATTCGTGGATGCATCGTTGCGCCTGCTGCCGCGCGGTGGTCGGTTCGTCGAAATGGGCATGATCGACCGGCGTGATCCGGTCGAGGTGGCCGCCCAGCATCCGGGGGTGGACTACCACAGCTTCATGCTGATGGAGGTGGGTCCGGATCGGCTGCACGAGATTCTGACCGCTCTGGTCGAGCTGTTCGAGGCCGGGAATTTGGCGCCGTACCCGTCCATCGCGTGGGACCTGCGGCAGACGTCGGACGCCTACCGGTACCTGAGCCAGGCCCGGCATATCGGCAAGAACGTGCTCACCGTGCCGGTGCCGTTGCGGCCCGAGGGCACTGTGCTCATCACCGGCGGCACCGGAGGATTGGGCGCGGTGGCCGCGCGACACCTGATCACGGTGCATGGTGTGCGCAGACTGGTGTTGGCAGGTAGGCGTGGTCCGCAAGCGCCCGGCGCGGCCGAACTCGCCGCCGAGCTGACCGCGCTCGGTGCGCATGTGGATGTGGTCGCGTGCGACGCGGCCGATCGAGCCGCACTGGATGCGGTGTTGGCGGCAATACCGTCGCAGCATCCGTTGACCGGTGTCGTACATGCGGCGGGTGTGCTGGCCGACGGTCTGCTCGCCACCATGACGCCGGAGCAGATCGCGACGGTGTTGCGGCCCAAGGTGGATGCGGCCTGGAATCTGCACGAGGCGACCAAGGACTTGGATCTGTCGGCGTTCGTGCTGTACTCCTCGATCGCGGGCGTGATCGGCAATCCGGGCCAGGCCAACTATGCGGCCGCCAATGTCTTCCTCGACGCGTTGGCGCAACACCGGCACGTCATCGGGTTGCCCGCGACATCGGTGATATGGGGGCCATGGGAGCAGAGCGGCGGTATGACCAGCGCGCTCGGCGAGGCCGACCTCGCCCGTCTGCGGCGCGAAGGTCTCCTGCCATTGGGCGACGAGGACGGCATGGAGCTGTTCGACGCCGCGCTGGCGGGCGGCCGGTCGGCGTTCGTTGCGGTCCGGATCGACCGAACCGCTCTCGGCGAGGCGGATCCCGGTGCTGTGCGCGCGGTCATGCGTGGTCTGTCGCAGGCATCGCGCCGCCCGGTGGTCGCTACGACGAGTGAGTCGCCGACAGCGTCGAATGGGCGCTCCGCACCTTTGGTTGCGCAACTGCTCGACCGCCCGACAGTCGAACAGGAACGTGTCATCCTCGACGTGATCCGTGCCCAGGCCGCGCTCGTGCTGGGACACACCGGCGCGGACTCGCTCCCTCCGGACAAGCCGTTCAGCGATATCGGGTTCGACTCGCTCGGCGTGATGGAATTCCGCAACCGGCTGAAATCGGCTGTGGGCGTGCAGTTGTCCGCGACCACGATGTTCGACTACCCCACCCCGGAGGCGCTGGCCGGTTATATCCGGCAGGAGATCGTTCCGGTCGACGACCCCGCGGAACGTATTGCGGCCGAGGTCGAGTCGCTGGCGCGCAGCTGCGCCACGGCCGAACTGTCGGCTGCGGACCGGTCGGATATCGCAAGCAGGTTGACCGCACTTTTGCGTGAGCTCGAAGGCAAGGACGCCGGCGAAATCGATCTGGGCGGCGGCGCCGACAGTCTCGAAGCCGCGGACGACCGCGAGCTGTTCGATTTCATCGACCAACTCAGTTGAAGCAAGTTCCCCGACCACCTCAGCTGAGCAAACACGATCTGGAGTTCCACCGATGGCCGACAATGACGAGCTGCGCCGGTATCTGAAGAAGACCGCGAAGGAGCTCTACGAGACCAAACAGCAACTGCGCGTGCTCACCGAACGGTCGCGGGAACCGATCGCGATCGTCGGTATGGCTTGCCGGTATCCCGGTGGTGTGCGCTCCGCCGCGGATCTGTGGCGCATGGCCTCGGACGGTGTGGATGCCATCGGGGACTACCCGACCGATCGAGGGTGGGACCTGGAACGGCTGTTCAACCCGGATCCCGATGTGCCGGGCGGCATTTACACCCGTGACGGTGGGTTCCTCGACTCCATCGGCGAGTTCGACGCGGCCTTCTTCGGAATCGGCCCGCGTGAGGCCGCGGCGATGGATCCGCAGCAGCGCCTGATGTTGGAGGCGTCCTGGGAGGCGTTGGAGGATGCGGGTATCGACCCGGTGTCGTTGCGCGGCAGCGACACCGGCGTCTTCGCCGGAGTCGTCCATCAGAATTACGGTCCCCGCATCGGCTCGCCCAATATCACCGCCGAGACCGAAGGCCATGCCTACCTGGGTGTTTCGAATGCTGTGCTGTCCGGTCGGATCGCGTACACGTTCGGTTTCAAAGGCCCGGCCATATCGGTCGATACCGCATGTTCGTCGTCGCTGGTGGCGTTGCATCTGGCGTGCCAGGCGCTGCGGCAGGGCGATACCTCGCTGGCGGTGGCGGGTGGGGTGACCGTGATGTCGGATCCGTCTTTGCTGATCGCCTTTGCGCGTCAGCGTGCCTTGTCGCCCGATGCGCGCTGTAAGGCCTTCGCGGCGGCTGCCGACGGGACCGGTTTCTCCGAGGGGCTCGGCGTATTGGTGTTGGAGCGGTTGTCGGACGCACACCGGCTCGGTCACACCGTGCTGGCGGTGGTGCGTGGTAGTGCGGTCAATCAGGATGGTGCGAGCAACGGCTTGACCGCGCCGAATGGTCTGTCGCAGGAACGAGTGATCGCGGCCGCGTTGGCGAACGCCGGCCTGGCCCCGTCGGATATCGACGCGGTCGAGGCGCACGGTACCGGCACCATGCTCGGGGATCCGATCGAGGCGCGGGCATTGATCAGCGCGTATGGCGCGCGGCGCGAGAGCGCGCCGTTGCGTCTGGGGTCGTTGAAGTCGAATATCGGTCACACCTCGGCTGCCGCGGGGGTCGGCGGCGTGATCAAGATGGTTCAGGCCATGCGCTACGGCGTGTTGCCGAAGACGTTGCACGTGGATGCGCCGACCCCGCATGTGGATTGGTCCGCGGGTACGGTGCGGCTCCTACAGGACAGCGAGCCGTGGCCGTCGGGAGACCGGATCCGGCGAGCCGGGGTGTCGTCGTTCGGAGTCAGTGGTACCAACGCCCACCTCATACTCGAGGAAGCGCCCGCCCATCCGGCCACCGCTGGGTCCGCAGCTGAAGGCGAACCGGCACTGGCCGCGAAACCCATTGTGGCCGATGTTGTTCCGTTGCTGATATCGGCCAAGTCCGACGAGGCCCTGCGTGCCCAGGCGGATCGACTGCGGCAGTGGTTGATCGACGATCCCGACGTCGATGTGCGGGATGTGGCGTATTCCCTGGCAACATCGCGGGCACAGTTGGACCGGCGTGGCGCGGTCGTGGGGCGTGACCGGGACGAACTGCTGGCCGGACTGGCGGATATGGTCGCCGGTTCGCACGGCACGATCGAGGGGAAAGCTGGTTCCGATAGGACGGCGTTGCTGTTCACGGGTCAGGGCGCGCAGCGGGTTGGTATGGGAGCGGGCCTATATCGGGCGTTCCCGGTGTTCGCGGCTGCGTTGGACGAGGTGTGTGCGGAGTTCGATCCATTGTTGGGTCGGCCGCTGCAGGACCTGATGTTCGCCGATGCCGAGGGTGTGCTGGATCGGACCGAATTCACCCAGCCGGCATTGTTCGCGTTCGAGGTGGCGTTGTTCCGGTTGTTCGAATCATTCGGTGTGACACCGGATCTGCTGATCGGGCATTCGATCGGCGAGCTGGTGGCGGCGCATGTGGCCGGGGTGTGGTCGCTCTCGGACGCCTGCTCGCTGGTGGCGGCTCGGGGCCGGTTGATGGGTGCCTTGCCGGCGGGCGGCGCAATGCTCGCGGTGGCGATCGGCGAAGGAGGAGCTGTCGATATCGTCGCCGAGTTCGCCGACCGGGTGTCGATCGCGGCGGTGAACGGTCCGTCGTCGACGGTGCTGTCCGGGGATGACGAGGCGATCGATGAGGTCGAGCGGCGGTTGTCCGCCGAGGGTGTGCAGACGAATCGGTTGCGGGTCGGTCATGCGTTTCATTCGGCGCGGATGGATCCGATGCTGGCCGAGTTTCGTGCGGTGGCCGAAAGCGTGGGGTATCGGTCGCCGCGGGTGCCGATCGTGTCGAACGTGTCCGGTGAACTTGCCGGGGATGCGGTGACCGACCCGGAGTATTGGGTGCGGCAGCTGCGGGGTTGTGTGCGGTTCGCATCGGGTGTGGACACTCTGGTCGCGGCGGGTGTGCGATGGTTTGTCGAGGTTGGGCCCGATGCGGTGCTGGCGGCAATGACGCGTGGCTGTCTGGCCGAGAACCCCGAGGTCGAGTCGGTGTCGTCGGTGACGGCGGCTGCGCGGCGGTCGGTCGATGAGGTGGAGCAGTTCGCCACTTCGCTGGCGCAAGTTCATGTCGCGGGTGCGCGGGTGGATTGGCGTTCGTGGTTCGCGGGTCGTGCGGCACGTCGGATTCCGTTGCCTACCTATGCCTTCCAACACCGCCGGTTCTGGTTGTCCGGTGCCGTCGACGCATCGCCGTCGCCGACGGATCATCCGATCCTGACCGGTGTGGTCGGGTTGGCGGGTACCGACGAATGGTTGTTGACCGGCCGGTTCTCATTGCGGACTCATCCGTGGATCGCCGACCACCTGACCTACGGCGTGGTGGTTGTGCCGAGCGCGACGTTCATCGAGTTCCTCCTCGTCGCGGGTCGTCGGATCGGTTGTGGCGCGGTGGAAGAGCTCACGTTGCAGGCGCCGATTCTGCCGACCGCGGACGACGAGGTCGAGTTACAGGTGCTGGTGCGGGCGGCGGACGAGTCCGGGCGGCGTCCGTTCGATTTCTATTTCCGCAAGTCCTCCGATGCCGAATGGATCCATAACGCCACCGGTGCGTTCGGGCCGCAGCGTAACAGCGCGGAGCTCCTCGAGGGGGGGTGGTCGGGTGACTCGGCGTTGCTGTCGCGGCTGCGGGAGGAGCAGTGGCCGCCGGTCGATGCCGAGGTTGTGGACAGCGTGCGGATTCCGGAGCGGATCGCGAAGCTCACCGGGCTCGAATACGGTCCGGCGTTCGTCGGTGTGCGTGCCGCGTGGCAACGCGATGACACGGTCTTCTCCGAGATCGTGCTGGACACCGATGCGGCGCCGCAGCCGGGACGGCACGACCTGCACCCCGCGCTGCTGGATCTGGTCATGCACGCGGGGTTCTCCGGATTGCTGTGGCGCGATGCGGATTCCGATCCCGATACCGGCAGGTTGCTGTTCCGGTGGGGTGGTGCCCGTTTCCACAGGTCGGCAACGGATGGCGGGCAGTGGCCGGCCGAGGTTACGTCGCTTCGGGTCATCGCGGTCGCGACCGGATCCGAGACCGTGTCGGTCGCGACTGTCGATCCGGACGGCAATCCGATCGTATCGATCGACGCGGTGGTGATGCGTCCATATGACGTGCAGGAATTCCGGAGCGGTCTCGGCGGTGCCGAGGCGGGCCTGTACCGGGTGCGCTGGGAGCCCACCGCGGAGTCGGGTGCGAGAGACGGCCGACCGTCCCTGGCGATGCTCGGGGACGCGACGGTGGCGGGGATCGACACGGAATACGCGTCGATCGCCGATGTCGTTGCGGCCGAGCGTATTCCCGGTGTAGTGGTGTGGCGAGCGACCGAGCCGCTCGCAGCAGGTTCGGCCGTCGATGGGCCGGGATCAGTGCGGGCTCGCGTGCACGGCGCGTTGGCGACGGTGCAGTCCCTGCTCGGCGAGCAACGCCTGTCCGATGTCCGAGTGGTCGTGGTGACGACGGGCGCCGTCGGCCTGCCCGATGAGACTCCCGATCCGGCCGCGGCGGCGGTGTGGGGACTGGTGCGCAGCGCGCAGTCGGAGCATCCGGAACGGTTCGTCCTCGTCGACGAGGATCCGGACCGGCCACTGGATGCCGACCGCATCGCGGCGGCCCTGCGGTCGGGCGAGCCGCAGATCGCGGTCCGTGGTGCGCAGCTTCTGGTTCCCCGGATGGTGCGCGCGTCCGCTTCCGAGAATCCGGGGCTGCGGGCGTCGTTCGGAGATGGGACCGTGCTGATCACAGGCGGAACGGGTGGACTGGGTGCGTTGTTCGCCCGCCATCTCGTTGCCGAACACGGTGTGCGCAGTCTCGTATTGACCTCGCGCCGGGGGCCTGACGCGCCCGGCGCCGCCGAGCTGGTCGCCGAATTGGCGCAGGCCGGGGCCGAGGTCCGGGCCGTCGCGTGCGACGTCGCCGACCGCGTCGCGGTGCGCGACCTCCTGGAGACAATCGATTCCGACGCCGCACTGACCGCTGTCGTGCACACCGCGGGAATCCTGGACGACGGCACCATCGAATCGCTGACCGCCGAGCAGGTGGACCGGGTGCTGGCGCCGAAGGTCGACGGGGCCTGGCATCTGGACGAGCTGACTCGTGGCCTGAATCTGTCTGCGTTCGTGCTGTTCTCGTCGATCGCGATGGTGCTCGGCTCGTCGGGACAGGGCAACTACGCCGCGGCGAACGGCTTCCTGGACGCGCTGGCGCAACGGCGGCGGGCCGCCGGGCTGGCCGCCACATCGCTGGCGTGGGGACCGTGGAACCAGGGCAGCGGTATGACCGGCGGCCTGGACCGCGCCGCCCTCGCGCGGTGGGATCGCTTGGGTCTGAGTCCGCTCGAAAGTGCCGAAGGGGCAAGTCTTTTCGACGATGCG
The DNA here is from genome assembly GCF_053602975.1 of Nocardia sp. NPDC004278. Taxonomy (NCBI): domain Bacteria; kingdom Bacillati; phylum Actinomycetota; class Actinomycetes; order Mycobacteriales; family Nocardiaceae; genus Nocardia; species Nocardia sp. NPDC004278. The sequence goes on along the minus strand of NZ_JBSGEQ010000030.1, from coordinate 11,312 downwards.
CTGGCTCACTCGGATGCGTGTCTGGCTCCGATCCGGTTCGACGCGAGTGTCTTGCGTCGCGCATCCGATGTCGATGTGGTTCCGGCGGTGCTGCGCGGATTCGTGCGGCGTTCGAGCCAGACGCGACCGGCGCCGGTCGCCGCGGCGGCGGGCTCGCTGGCCGCCCGGTTGGCGGGTGTGCCGCAAGCTCGGCGTAGCGAGGTAGTGCTGGAGGTCGTGCTCACCGCGGCAGCGGCAGTGCTCGGCCATGATTCGGCCGCAGACATCCGGCCCGACCAGCGCTTCGACGAGATCGGTTTCGATTCGCTGGGTGGCGTGGAGTTCCGGAACCGGCTCGGCAAGGCCACCGGCCTGCAGTTGCCATCGACGCTGGTATTCGATCATCCGACCCCGGCGGCGGTGTCGAAGCTGGTGCAATCCCGCGTCGAGCCGACAGTGGGCGAACCCGCCAAGAAGGTTGTCCGCCGAGTCCGGGCGGACGAGCCGATTGCGATCGTTGGCATGGCCTGCCGGTTCCCCGGCGGGGTCGAATCACCGGACCAGCTGTGGGATCTCGTTGCTTCCGGAACCGACGCGACCGGCGATTTCCCATCGGATCGGGGCTGGGATCTGGAGCGGCTGTTCGACGCGAATCCGGACAAGCCCGGTACCGTCTACACCCGACGCGGCGGATTCCTCTACAACGCAGGCGATTTCGACCCGGGATTCTTCGGAATCGGTCCACGGGAGGCATCCGCGATGGATCCGCAGCAGCGTCTGCTGTTGGAGGTGTCCTGGGAAGCTCTGGAGGACGCGGGCATCGATCCGACGTCGTTGCGGGGCAGCGACACCGGGGTGTACGCCGGAGCGGGCTATACGGGCTACATCGATCGGGTGGCCGGTGACCTGGAGGGCTACCGGCTCACCGGCACCACGAGCAGCGTCGTTTCCGGACGGGTTGCCTACGTCCTCGGTCTCGAAGGCCCGGCGGTCACCGTGGACACCGCATGCTCGTCGTCGCTGGTCTCGCTGCATCTGGCTTGCCAGGCGCTGCGCCAAGGGGAGAGCTCGCTGGCGCTGGCCAGTGGTGTGACGGTCGCGGCCAGTCCTTACCTCTACGTCGATTTCGCGCGGCAGCGCGGTCTCTCGCCCGATGGACGGTGCAAGGCGTTCTCCGCGGCGGCCGATGGCGTCGGCTTCGCCGAGGGCGTCGGTGTGCTGGTGCTCGAGCGGCTCGCCGACGCCCGACGGCTGGGGCACAACGTCCTGGCCCTCGTGCGCGGAACGGCGGTGAACCAAGACGGCGCGAGTAACGGCTTGACCGCGCCGAATGGTCCGTCACAGGAGCGGGTGATCGCGGCGGCGTTGGCGAATGCCGGGCTCGAGCCGTCGGATATCGACGCGGTGGAGGCGCACGGTACCGGGACGACGTTGGGTGATCCGATCGAAGCCCAGGCGCTGATCGCGGCGTATGGGCGCGACCGTGCGGAACAGCCGCTGCGGATCGGATCGATCAAGTCGAATATCGGCCACACCGTGGCCGCGGCAGGTGTCGGCGGGGTCATCAAGATGGTGCAAGCGCTGCGCTACGAAACCCTGCCGAAGACACTGCATGCGGACGAGCCGAGCCCACATGTGGACTGGTCCGCGGGCGATGTCCAGCTGTTGACCGAGGCGCAGCCGTGGCCGACCGGCGGACGGGTCCGTCGGGCCGGTGTGTCGTCGTTCGGTGTCAGCGGCACCAACGCGCACGCGATCCTCGAGGAAGCGCCCGCCCAGTCGGTCGTCTCGGCCCCGGCTGCCGACCGCCCGAGCAAGGTGGTGCCCTGGCTGGTGTCGGCCAAGAATGAGACCGCCCTGCGGGCACAGGCCGCGAAACTGCGGCAGTGGCTGGTCGATCACCCCGACGCCGATCCGGCGGAGGTGGCATATTCGCTCGCGACGACACGTGCGCAGCACGAGTCTCGGGCGGCGGTCCTGGGCGGTGATCGCGACGAACTGCTGGCGCGGCTGGCGACGCTCGTCGCCGGATCTTCCTCGGCCGGAGTGGTTTCCGGCACGGTGGGCTCGGGGAAGACCGCCTTGCTGTTCACCGGTCAGGGCGCGCAGCGGGTCGGTATGGGCGCGGGTCTCTGCGCTGCCTTCCCGGTATTCGCCGCGGCGCTGGACGAGGTGTGTGCCCGATTCGATCCGCTGCTCGGGTTTGCCCTGAAGCAAGCGATGTTCACCGGACACCTGATCGACGATCAGGGAGTCGCCACGGACACCGGGATGCTGGATCGGACACGATTGACCCAGCCCGCGCTGTTCGCGTTCGAAGTGGCGCTGTATCGGCTGCTGGAGTCGTTCGGAGTTGTCCCGGATGTGTTGATCGGGCATTCGATCGGTGAACTGGCGGCGGCGTATGTAGCCGGTGTGTGGTCACTGGAAGACGCCTGCGAGCTGGTCGCGGCACGCGGACGGCTGATGGCGGCGCTGCCGGAGGGTGGCGCGATGCTCGCGATCGCCGCATCCGAGGCCGAAGTCGGCGCGGCGATCGCCGGATTCGGTGATCGGGTGTCGGTGGCAGCGGTGAATGCGCCTGCGGCCGTGGTGGTCTCGGGTGACGAGGACGCCGTCGACGAGATCGATCGGCAGTTCACCGGGCGGGGGCGCAAGACGAGCCGGTTGCGGGTGTCGCATGCGTTCCATTCCCACCGGATGGAGCCGATGCTGGCCGAGTTCGAGACCGCAGCGGCGGGAGTAACCCACAACGCCCCACGGATTCCATTGGTGTCCAACGTCTCCGGCCGGATCGCCGGTGACGAGATCCTGGATCCGGGGTACTGGGTATCGCAGGTGCGCGCCGCGGTGCGTTTCGCGCCCGGTGTCGAGACGTTGGTGGCGTCGGGCGTGCGCCGGTTCCTCGAAGTCGGACCCGACGCGGTGCTCGCGGCGATGACGCGGCACACGCTTCCCGAGGATGTCGAGGCTCGATCCGTGGTCGCCGCGGCGGCCCGCCGGGATCACGACGAGGTCGAGCAGTTCCTCACGATGCTCGGCCAGGCGCACACCGCCGGGGTGGCTGTCGACTGGGCTGGGCTGTTCCCCGACCGGATGTCACGAGTTGCCTTGCCCACCTATGCCTTCGAACATCGGCGGTACTGGCTCGAACCCGGCCTCGGAGAGCCCCGCAATGCGTCGGAACACCCGCTGCTCACCGACGTGGTGCGAGTGGCCGACCGCGCCGATCCGGCGGGTGGACGGGCGGCGCGGTATGGGGTGCGCTGGGCGGCGGTCGGGATGCCCGACGGGCTCACCCCGACCGGGAGCGCAGCCGTGCTGGGCGGCGCGCAAGTGGCCGGAGTCGACGAGCGGTATCCGGATTTGGCGACGCTCGCTTCGGCTCCGACCGTCCCGGATGTCGTCATCTGGCCCGAAGCCGCTGCGCTGCACGAGGGGTCGCAGCCATCCGCGCGTGATCGGGTGAATGCCGCCCTGCACCTGGTGCGAGGCTGGCTGGCCGACGAGCGATTCGCACGGTCTCGGCTGGTAGTGGTGACCAGAGGTGCGGCAGCCCTGGCCGATGCGGCGCCGGATACCGCATCGGCCGCGGTATGGGGGCTGCTGGGTAGCGCTCAGGCCGAATATCCGGAGCGGATCGTGCTGCTGGACGGCGACGAATCCGGTGGTGCGCAGCATATTTCGGCCGAACAGATCCGAGTGGCGATCGCGTCCGGAGAGCCGCAGGTGGCAGTGCGAGACGATCGCATCCTGGTACCGCGGCTCGAGGCGGAAACGACCGCGGCGGCCGAGAACGTATCGTTCGGGTCCGGGACGGTGCTGATCACCGGCGGGACCGGGGGATTGGGCGCGCTGGTGGCCCAGCACTTGGTCACCGCGCACGGTGTGCGACGACTGCTGCTGGTATCTCGCCGTGGCGAGCGTGCGGACGGCGCGGCCGAACTCGCGGCGGAGCTGTCCCGACTCGGCGCCGAGGCGCGGGTCGCCGCCTGCGATGTCACCGACCGCGACGCGCTTCGGGATCTGCTGTCGGGCATTCCCGCGGAGCACCCACTCACCGGTGTCGTGCACACCGCGGGTGTGCTCGACGATGGCACGTTCCGCACGCTCACCAGCGACCAGATCGATCGGGTATTCGCTCCCAAAGCCGATGCGGCGTGGAATCTGCACGAACTCACTCGCGATATGAATCTGTCTGCGTTCGTGATGTTCTCGTCGATTGCCGGCATGATCGGTTCAGCGGGGCAAGCGAATTACGCTGCCGCGAACAGCTTCCTGGACGCCCTCGCTGTACAACGCCGCGCCGAAGGACTACCGGCACTCTCACTCGCCTGGGGTCCGTGGCAGCAGGACATCGGCATGACCGGCGCGCTGGATCGCAACGCCATGAACCGGTTGGCGCGACTGGGACTGGCCCCGCTGGAGCGCACCGACGGCCTGCGGTTGTTCGATGAATCGCTGACCACGGCCGCACCGGTGGCGGCGTTGTTGCAGCTGGATACCGACACACTGCGCCTGGAAGCGCATACCGGTCAGGTACCGGCAGTGCTGCGCGGGTTCGCTCGCGCGCACGGCCGGTCGGCCACGACATCGAGCGCTGAACCTTCACTCGGGCAGCGTTTGCACGGTGTGGCGGAGGCGAAGCGACGTGGCGTCGTCCTGGACCTGGTGCGGCAACACGTGGCGGCGGTGCGCGGTTACGAGTCGGCCGACGACATCGGACCGGAACGCGGCTTCAGCGAACTCGGCTTCGACTCCCTGGGGGGAATCGAGTTCCGCAACCGGCTTTCGAAGGTGACGGGGCTGTCGCTGCCCTCGACCCTGGTATTCGACTACCCCACCGCGGGAGATGTCGCCGACTACCTGCTGGCGCAGACCGTGGTTACGACGCCCGCGCACCTGTCGTCTGCGGTGCCCGACGACATCGCGCGGCTCGAGGCCCTGCTCGAGCGGATTATCGCCAGCGGCAGCGATAGCGACGAGACCGTCGCCGGATTGCGGGGTGTCAACGAGCGCCTGCGCACCTACCTGACCGGCAAGTGGGCGGACGGTGCGTACGACGATCTCGAATCCCATTCCGACAGTGAGCTCTTGGATCTGATCGACGAGGAGTTTGGCCCAGCATGAGCAATCCGAGCACCAGCAACGAGGAACGGCTCAGTCGGTACCTGCGGAAGGTCACCGGAGATCTCCGCGCGGCCAATAAGCACATCCACCAGCTGCAAGAGCGTGCCAACGAACCGATCGCGATCGTCGGCATGAGCTGCCGATATCCGGGCCATGTCGAAACTCCGGCGCAGCTGTGGGAGCTGGTCGCTTCCGGTACCGACGCCATCGGTCCCTTCCCGACCGACCGAGGCTGGGACCTCGAGCGCCTGTTCGACACCGACCCCGATACGCCGGGGACTGTCTACACCCGGCAAGGTGGATTCCTGGATGCAGTAGCCGATTTCGATGCGGGATTCTTCGGAATCGGTCCGCGCGCGGCGATGGCAATGGATCCGCAGCAGCGCCTGTTCCTGGAAGCAGCATGGGAGGCATTGGAGGACGCCGGTATCGATCCGGTGTCGCTGCGCGGCAGCGATACCGGTGTGTTCGCTGGCGTGATCCACCAGGACTACGGCCCCCGCGTGGGTTCGCCGGGCCTGACCGCCGAGGCGGAAGGCCATGCCTACCTTGGGGTTACCACCAGCATCCTCTCGGGGCGTGTCGCCTTCACCTTCGGTTTCAAAGGTCCGGCAATCTCGGTCGATACCGCGTGCTCATCGTCGTTGGTCGCCCTGCACCTTGCTTGTCAGTCGCTGCGTCAGGGCGAGAGCTCGCTCGTCCTGGTTGGTGGGGTCACCGTGATGTCCGACCCCACCCAGCTGCTCGCCTTCGCTCGGCAGCGTGCGCTGTCCTCGGATGCACGGTGTAAGGCATTCGCGGCAGCGGCGGACGGGACGGGAATCTCCGAGGGCCTCGGCATGCTGGTGGTTGAGCGGCTATCGGATGCACGCCGTCATGGCCACCACGTCCTCGCGGTCATCCGCGGCAGCGCGGTCAACCAGGACGGCGCCAGCAACCGGCTGACCGCACCGAACGGTCCCTCGCAGGAAAAGGTGGTTGCGCAGGCCCTCGCCAACGCCGGTCTGACGCCCGCCGACATCGATGTGGTCGAAGCACACGGCACCGGCACTCCCCTCGGAGACCCGATCGAGGCGCAGGCGCTGATCGCCGCCTACGGTCGCAATCGCAGCGGAGATCCGCTGCGTATCGGTTCGCTCAAGTCGAATATCGGACACACCTCCGCCGCAGCCGGCATCGGCGGTGTGATCAAGATGGTGCAGGCATTGCGACACGAAATGCTGCCCGCAACACTGCATGTCGATGCTCCGACCCCGCATGTGGACTGGTCGGCAGGATCGGTGCGGCTACTCACCACGGCAGAGCCGTGGCCGGCAGGAGAGCGGGTGCGTCGCGCCGGCGTGTCCTCTTTCGGCGCCAGCGGTACCAACGCTCACCTGATTCTGGAAGAGGCTCCCGCTCTGGCGGCGGCCCCTGCCGAACCGGAGGGCGATGCCGCCGATGGTGGTGCGAAGGCCGTGACCTCCGGTGTCTCCCTCTGGCTGGTATCGGCGAAAACCGAGGAAGGCCTGCGTGCGCAGGCGGCCAAATTGCTGCAGTGGGTGACCGAACACCCCGATCTGACAGTCGACGATATCGGCTATTCACTGTTGACGAGCCGCGCCCAGCTGGACTGGCGGGGCACGGTGGTGGGCGACAACCGGGATACGATGCTCGCCGGACTGAGCGCGCTGGCCGAACACGGATCGGCGAGCTCCGCCGGTGGCGTGACGGCGGGGCAGGCGGTGCCGCGTAAGGCAGCCTTCCTGTGCACTGGGCAGGGCGCGCAGCGGGTCGGGATGGGGCGTGAACTGTACGAGGCGTTCCCGGTGTTCGCTTCCGCATTGGATGAGATCTGTGCGCAGTTCGATCCACTGCTGGGCGGTTCGCTCAGGCAGTTGATGTTCACCGGTCAGCTGGTCGATGGTGGTCCTGACCATGCCGATGCCAGTGTGCTGAATCGGACCGAGTTCACCCAACCCGCGCTGTTCGCGTACGAAGTCGCGCTGTGCCGACTCTTGAACTCGTTCGGTGTGACACCTGATGTCCTGGCCGGACATTCGATCGGTGAGCTGGCCGCCGCGTATATCGCCGGGGTGTGGTCGCTACCGGACGCGTGCCGGCTGGTCGCGGCGCGTGGTCGCCTCATGGGGCAGCTGCCGGAAGGCGGCGCGATGCTGGCCATCGCAGCGAACGAGCGCGAGGTATCCGAGGCGCTCGTCGACGATGCGCACCGAGTGTCCATCGCCGCGGTGAATTCACCTGGAGCCGTGGTGGTTTCCGGTGACGAGGACGCGGTGACGGCACTCGAGCAGAGGTTTGCCGACCGTGGGCGGAAGACATCGCGGTTGACGGTGTCGCATGCGTTCCACTCGCACCGGATGGATGCGATGCTGGCCGAGTTCGAGTCTGTCGCACGGGATGTGACCTACCATCGCCCGCAGACTCCACTGGTATCGAATCTCTCCGGCCGGATCGCCGGCGATGAAGTGCTGGAACCCGCTTACTGGGTGCAGCAGGTGCGGGCGACCGTTCAGTTCGCTCGGGGCGTGGACACCCTCGTGGCCTCGGGCGTGCGTCGATTCCTGGAAATCGGTCCGGATGCGGTGCTCACGGCCATGACCCGGCAATGCCTGCCGGAAGATATCGAAGCGCAGTCGTTGGTGGTCGCCGGAGCACGTCGCGGGCGCGCCGAGGTCGAGCAGTTCGTGCAGTGCTTGGCGCACGCGTACACGGTCGGTGTCGATGTCGACTGGCGGGCGTTCTTCGCCGGCCGCTCGGTCTCGCGAGTGTCGTTGCCCACCTACGCTTTCCAGCGCCGTCGCTACTGGCTGGCGCCCGCTGCCGGCAGGGCCGGTGTCGAATCCGTGGGTTTGGGTGCGGTGGAGCATCCGCTGCTTGGCGCGGTGGTGTCGGTGCCCGAGTCCGGTGGCGTGCTGTTGACCGGCCGATTGTCGGTAGCGACACAGCCCTGGCTGGCCGACCATGCGGTGGCCGGGTCGGTGTTGTTGCCGGGCACCGGGTTTGTGGAGTTGGCGTTGCGTGCCGGCGCCGTGACCGGGTGCCCGGTGATCGAGGAATTGACGCTGCAGGCGCCACTGCTGCTGCCCGCGGCGGGCGGTGTGCAGATCCACGTCGTCGTCGGCGGGCCCGAACATGAGTCCCCGCAGCGGCCGATATCGATCTACTCCCGCGCTGAACACGACCGCGACGAACAGTGGGTACTGAACGCGTGGGGCCTGCTGACCACCCGCGACGACATGACCGAACCCGAGCCGGTCGCATGGCCGCCGGCCGAGTCGAGTGGTATCGATGTTGCTGCCGCGTACCCGGAGCTGCTGGCGCGTGGTTACGACTTCGGTCCGGCGTTCCAGGGTGTGCGGGCGCTGTGGCGACGCGGTGCGGAGGTGTTCGCCGAGATCGCCGTCGATGCGGACACCGGGGTGCGAGGCGAAGGGTTCGGCATCCATCCGGCACTGCTGGATGCCGCCCTGCACGCAGGGGTGCTGGCCGGCGTGCTCGAAAGCATTGCGGGAAAGCCGGATTCACCGTTCACGGTCGCGGCCGGGCAGGTCGTACTGCCGTTCTCGTGGGAATCGGTGGCGCTGCACGCGGCCGAGGCGTCGGTGCTGCGCGTACGTCTGACCCCGACCGGATCGTCGGTGTCGGTGTCGGTAGCCGATGCGCAGGGACAGCCGGTGTTGTCGGGATCGGTGCAGACCCGGCCGATGCCACTCGGACAATTCGCCGCGGCTGCCGCAGGCGCGGCCGATCCGGTACTGGAACTGGTGTGGTCGCCGACCGCGTCCGGGGCCGCGGTGGTGGCTGTAACACCTCGAGATGGGGGTGTGGGGTGGTGGGACCTGGATCCCGAGTCGCCGATACCCCCGGTGGTGGTGATCGAGGCCGGGTTCGGGTGGAACGGACACACCGGCACCGACGTGGTGACCGCCACCCATACCGAAGTCGTGCGGATCCTCGAGGTGGTGCAGGCATGGCTCGAGCAGGACCGGTTCGCCTCCAGCACCCTGTTGATCGCCACGCGCGGCGCGGTCGCGCTGCCCGGTGCAGACCTCACCGACCTCGCCGGTGCCGCGGTGTGGGGTTTGGTGCGTACAGCGCAGACGGAAGATCCGGGCCGAATCGTCTTGGTCGATGCGGACACCGGCATCGACGCGCAACTTGCGGCCGCTGTCATGGCCGTGGGCGAACCCCAGGTGGTCGTGCGCGCCGGAGTCACACACACCGCTCGGCTCACTCGACCCGCGACCACGGTGCCCTCCGTGCCGGGCGATGATGCTTCCGCCTTCGGCACCGGAACGGTGCTGATCACCGGCGGCACCGGCGGTTTGGGCGCGGTGGTGGCTCGGCATGTGGTGGCTGAGCACGGGGTGCGGTCGTTGCTGCTGGTGAGCCGCAGCGGTCCGCGGGCCGAGGGGGTGGCACCGCTGTGCGCCGAGTTGGCGCAATTGGGTGCACAGGTGCACGTGGTGGCCTGTGATGTCACCGATGCCGACGCGGTGGCCGGGTTGCTGGCCGAAGTACCCGCCCAGTGGCCCCTGACGGCTGTGATCCATGCCGCGGGTGTGCTCGACGACGGGGTCATTGCGTCGTTGACCGCACAGCGGGTGGATGCGGTACTGGCACCGAAGGTGGACGCTGCCTGGCATCTGCACGAGGCGACCGCGGAGCTGGATCTGGCGGCGTTCGTGGTGTTCTCCTCGGTATCGGGCACAGTCGGTGGACCCGGACAGGGCAACTACGCCGCCGCGAACACCTTCCTCGACGGGTTGGTGGCGCATCGGCGAGCACGAGGGCTGGCCGGCCAATCGCTGGCGTGGGGTATGTGGGCACGCTCGAGCGGTATGACCGGACATCTGGGTGAGACCGATGTGGCCCGAATGAGTCGAGGCGGCTTCCTCGCGATGTCGGATGAGCAGGCGTTGGCCGGATGGGATGCGGTACTCGAACGGGACGGGGCACATGCGGTGATCGCCGTGGTGGACACCGCCGCGATCCGCGCCCGAGCCGATGCCGGACTACTGCCACCGTTGTTGCGGGAGCTGGCGCCGGCGACGGCCCGGCGCCCGGCGGCGACTTCGGCGGTGGTGTCGGGTCTGCGGCAGCGGTTGGCCGGTTCGGACGCCGATCGGCAGCGGCAGGTGGTGCTCGATACCGTGCGCACGCACGTCGCGGCCGTGCTCGGTCATGCCGGTGCGTCCGCGATCGATCCCGATCGCGCGTTCCAGGACCTCGGCCTCGATTCGCTGGGCGCCGTCGAGTTGCGCAACCGACTCAAAACCGCTACTGGCCTGTCGCTTTCGGCCGCGGTGGTCTTCGACTATCCGACACCGCAGACTCTCGCCACCTACCTGGCCGACGAGCTCACCGGCACCGGGCGGGACATCGCGGTCACTGCCGCCAAAGCTGTTGACGACGAACCGATTGCGATCGTCGGCATGGCCTGCCGGTACCCGGGTGGTGTCAATTCGCCGGAGGCGCTGTGGAATTTGGTCGTAGACGGGACCGACGCGACGTCGGAATTCCCCGTGAATCGAGGTTGGGATCTCGGACGTCTCTACGATCCCACCGGCGAGACACCGCACACCTCCTACACGCGTAAGGGCGGCTTCCTGCACTCCGCCGGCGAGTTCGATCCGGCGTTCTTCGGTATCAGCCCCAACGAAGCCGCAATGATGGATCCGCAGCAGTTTCTGCTGCTGGAGACCTCATGGGAGGCGTTGGAGCGGGCCGGTGTGGATCCCACCGTGCTGCGTGGCAGTCCGACCGGGGTCTTCACCGGGATGATGTATCACGACTATCCAGCCAATGCGAACGTGGGATCCATCGCTTCCGGTCGAGTCTCGTATGTGCTCGGTCTGGAAGGGCCGTCGGTCACCGTGGATACCGCGTGTTCGTCGTCGCTGGTGGCAATGCATCTGGCCGCGCAGTCGCTGCGGTCGGGCGAATCCGATCTGGCCTTGGCCGGTGGTGTGGCGGTGATGGCGACGCCTGAGGTTTTTGTCGAGTTCAGTCGGCAGCGGGGGCTTTCGCCGGACGGGCGGAGTAAGTCGTTCGCCGATGCCGCCGATGGTGTCGCCTGGTCCGAGGGTGCCGGTGTGCTGGTGCTGGAGCGTTTGTCCGACGCTCAGCGCAATGGGCATCAGATTCTTGCGGTGGTTGCTGGTTCGGCGGTGAATCAGGATGGTGCGTCGAATGGTTTG
>NZ_JBSGEQ010000029.1:0-121377 GCF_053602975.1 Nocardia sp. NPDC004278 | reverse complement strand
GACATCATCCTGAACACCCATGGTGTGCCGCGTCGTATGAACATCGGCCAGATCTTGGAGACCCACCTCGGGTGGATCGGCAAGGCGGGCTGGGATGTCGGCGTCGGTGCGGACGGCGACCGCCCGGACTGGGCCAAGGCGCTGCCGGAGGAGATGCTGGCGGCTCCGGCCGATTCCAACATCGCCACCCCGGTGTTCGACGGTGCCCGCGAAGAGGAACTGACCGGTCTGCTGTCCTCGACCCTGCCGAACCGCGATGGTGAGCGCATGGTCGACGACAACGGCAAGTCGACGCTGTTCGACGGCCGTTCCGGTGAGCCGTTCCCGTACCCGGTCGCGGTGGGCTACATGTACATCCTGAAGCTGCACCACTTGGTCGACGACAAGATCCACGCCCGTTCGACCGGTCCGTACTCGATGATCACCCAGCAGCCGCTCGGTGGTAAGGCACAGTTCGGTGGTCAGCGCTTCGGTGAAATGGAGTGCTGGGCCATGCAGGCCTACGGCGCTGCCTACACGCTGCAGGAACTGCTCACCATCAAATCCGACGACATCGCTGGCCGCGTCAAGGTGTACGAGGCGATCGTCAAGGGCGAGAACATTCCGGAGCCGGGCATCCCGGAATCGTTCAAGGTGCTTCTCAAGGAACTCCAGTCACTGTGCCTCAATGTCGAGGTGCTCTCCGCCGAAGGCGCCGCGATCGAAATGCGCGACGCCGAAGACGATGAGATCGATCGGGCGGCCGCGAATCTGGGAATCAACCTGTCCCGCACCGAATCCGCCACCGTGGACGATCTATAGCTGTGACAACACCTCGGCCGCAATGAGTTCGAGGTGGGCCAGGTCGTCGAGGTCGAGGATCTGGAGGTAGATGCGGGAGGCGCCGATCTCGGCGTAGCGGGCAATCTTGTCGACCACCTCGGCAGGGGAGCCCGCGAGCCCATTGGTCTTCAGTTCAGCTACCTCGCGGCCGATGGCGTCGGCGCGGCGGGCCACCTCGGCGTCAGAGGCGCCGACACAGGCCACCAGGGCATTGGAATAGACCAGATCGTCGGCGCGGCGGCCGCGGGCCGCGACGGCGGCGCGGACGCGGTCGAATTGGCGGGCGCTGTCCTCGATGGAGCCGAAGGGCATATTGAATTCGGTTGCGTAGGTGGCCGCCAGGCGCGGGGTTCGGGTGGCGCCGTGTCCGCCGATCAGGATCGGCACCGAATCCTGTACCGGCTTCGGTAGCGCGGGAGAGTCGGTGAGCTGATAGTGCTGTCCGTCGAAGGTGAATTTGTCGCCGACCTTGCTCGCCCACAGTCCGGTGATGATCGCGAGCTGTTCTTCGAACCTGGTGAATTTGTCCTGCGGGAACGGGATGCCATAGGCGGTGTGTTCATCGGCGAACCAGCTGCTGCCGAGGCCGAGTTCGACTCGGCCGCCGGACATTTGATCGACCTGGGCGACCTGGATGGCCAGCGGTCCGGGCAGCCGGAAGGTGGCGGCGGTGACCAGGGTGCCGAGCCGGATGTGCTTGGTCTCCCTGGCCAGTCCGGCCAGTGTGATCCAGGCGTCGGTCGGGCCGGGCAGGCCGTCGGCGCCGCCCATGGCCAGATAGTGGTCGGAGCGGAAGAACGCGTCGAATCCCAGATCCTCGGTGGCCTTGGCGACGGTGAGCAGCGTGTCATAACTGGCACCCTGCTGTGGTTCGGTGAAGATGCGTAGCTCCATGCCTACCATGGTGCCCGAAATTGATCTTGCAGATGGTCTGTGCGTGCGCCACCTATCATTGGCCCGTGGTTGGCGCGGTCGAATCGGAATCCGAGCTACGGAAGGCATCGCCGAGGACGGTATTCGCCCAGCGCCTGATGAGCCTGTTCGAGGCCGCGGGCAATCCGAAGCTGCGGCAGGTGGCCAGCGCGGCCGAGGCGCGGATGAAGGCCACCCGCGGACCCGTCAAGGGGAGTGCGGCATCGCTGCAGCGGATCAGTGACTGGCGCTCGGGCCGCAATGTGCCCGCGCAGTTCGAGACGCTGCTGCCGGTTCTGCTGACGCTCATCGATCTGAGCACGACGTCGGCCACGCCGGTGGACCGTGTGCTGGTGGATCTGCCGCAGTGGCGGCGGCTGTGGCATGCGGCCGTCACCTGGAAGCCGGAGACCGATCCGGCCAGTGCGGTCTGCCCCTATCGGGGCCTGACCGCCTATCAATCCGATGACGCCGCATGGTTTTTCGGCCGCGGCCGGGCCACCACCGAATTCATCGAGTTGATGTTGAGCACGCTCGATGCGGCGACCGGGGGCGGCATTGTCGCCCTGGTCGGCGCATCGGGCGCGGGCAAATCCTCGTTGCTGCACGCGGGCTTGATCCCGGCCGTCCGCAGGATCGAAAAGGATTGGCAGATCACGACTCTCACCCCCGGTGCGCGACCACAGGCCGCGCTGGCGGAAGCGGTGGGGGATGCCTGGGCGATCGGCAAATACGGTGTGCTGATCGTGGACCAGTTCGAGGAGCTGTTCACCGCCTGCCAGGACGAGCAGGAACGCGAGGATTTCCTGACCGAGCTGGCAGCACTGGCCGGGCCGCATGAAAAGCGATGGGCAACAGTAGCTTTGGCTATCCGAGCCGATTTCTACGCACCATGCCTCGACTACCCGATCCTCGAGGACGTGCTGAACAATCGCGGCTACGTACTCGGTCCGATGCGCCTGAGCGAACTGTCCGAGGCCATTACCGGCCCGGCCGCCGCGGCGGGCCTCGAACTCGAACCCGGATCGGTCGAGTTGGTGGTCACCGAACTGTGCGGTCTCGGCGATCATCAGAACCGGCGCAGCTACGATCCCGGCGCGCTGCCGCTGCTCTCTCATGTCATGGCGGCGACCTGGGAACATCGGGAACGACTTCGCCTGACCGTGGCCGGATACCGCAAGGCGGGCGGCGTCACGGGTTCGGTCGCCGCGACCGCCGAACAGGCCTGGGCCGGACTCACCGTCGCCCAGCAGATCGAGGCGAAGTCGCTGCTGCTGAGCCTGGTCAGCGTCGGACCCGATGGTCACGACACCAGGCGTCGCGCGGCCCGCGCCGAATTGCTCACCCGGGCAGTGGATTCCGAGGCAGCCGATGCGGTCCTGGAGACGCTGGTCCATGCCAGGCTGGTCACCTCCGATGCCGACAGCGTCTACTTCACTCACGAAATCGTGCTGCGGGCCTGGCCCCGCCTGCGGGCCTGGATCGAGGAGGACCGCGTCGGCTACCTGGTGCGCCAACGGCTGGAAGCCGATGCGGCGGACTGGGTCTCCTCAGGCAGCGATCCGGCGCTGCTGTACCGCGGCACCCGGCTGGCGACGGCGCAGGAAGCCGCGGACCGGCATCCGGCCACCGAGACCGTAGCCGAATTCCTCACCGCCGCACAGCTTTCCCGCACTACATCGCGACGCTGGGCCGCCGCGACCCGCATGGTGCTCGCACTGCTCGGCGTCGGCGTGCTCGTGCTGGGCATCGCCGCGTACGGCCAAGTCAGATTGAAGGACGAACAGCAGGACAATGCCCTGCTGTCGGCGCTGCTCACCGAGTCGGAGAGTCTGCGCAGTACCGACCCGACCTTGTCGGCCCAACTGGACCTGGTCGCCCATCGCCTCAAACCCGATGACCCGGAAGTGAATTCGCGGCTGCTGAGCACGCAGAACCTGCCGCTGGCGACGCCGCTGACCGGCCACGCGGGCGCGGTCAACCAAGTCGCGTATCAGCCGGGCGGCGCACTGCTGGCCTCCGCGGGCGAGGACGGCACCGTCCGGCTCTGGGGTCTCGCCGATCGAGCGCATCCACAGCCGATGGGTACACCGCTGAACTGCGATGGCGCGGCGATCTCGGTGACATTCAGCCCGGACGGAAAACTCCTGGCCGCGGCCTGCGGCTACGCATTGCAGCTCTGGAGTGTCGAAGACCCGCGGCATCCGGTCCTGGTTGCGCGCCCGACCGGCGGCGGGGTGACCCAGGTGGTCTTCGGCCCCAGCGGACGGATCATGGCGGCGGCCGACAACAATCGCGCCGTCACGCTGTGGAATTTGCAGAATCCGGCAGTGCCGATGAGAATCGGTGCGCCACTGCTGATTCCACAGCAGATCCGATCGATGGCATTCCACCCCGGGGGATCCTGGCTCGCCGTCGCCTACGACGACGCGATCCAACTGCTGACCGTCGGCGGCGCCCCGAAACCGCTCGGCGCGCCGATTTCGATACCGGCGCGGCCGGTGCGAGCGGTGGCGGTCGGCCCCGATGGTGTCACCCTGGCGGTCGGCAGCGGTGGCGACTCGGCGTGGTCGGAGAACCGCGGTGATGCGACCGTCGGACTGTGGGATCTCGCCGATCCGCTCCGGCCGGTCCTGCGCACTTCGTTGCTCGCGGCGACCAAATCGGCGGTGCGATCGCTGGCATTCAGTCCGGACGGGGACACCCTGGCGACCGGCAATCGCACCGGCGTGACGGTCTGGAATATCGCCGACCGCGCCGCCGCGACGCCGCTGGGTGAACCGCTGCTGGCATCGTCGTCGCCATGCCCCGAGGTCAGTACCATGGTGGTCTGTCAGGACGCGCAGAACTCGCTGGCCTTCGGTCCGGACGGGCATACCGTCGCGGCTGCCGGAGCGCTCGGCGTGGTCCGGTTCTGGTCGCTGGCACCAGCCGTCCTCGGCGGACGGTTCGGGTGGTTGCCGGTACCGCCCGCGTTCAGCGCCGAGGGCACCATGGTGACCGGCGCGATCAATGGCCAGACCGAGCTGTGGGATGTGGGTGACCGCGCGATCCTGCGCAAATTGGCCGATCTCGGGCCCGGCCCCACCGAGCTGTACGCGGCTGGCGCCTCGCTAAGCCGCGACGGGCGCACGGTGGCCTCGACTGTCGGGACGCCGCCTCGGGTCCTGCTGCACGATGTCAGCGATGCCGCCCACGCGCGGACGATAGCGGAGCTGCCCGGCGTCTTCGCCGCGATGTTCAGTCCGGGCGGTCGCTATCTGTGGACCATCGCATCCGATGCCGCCTTTTCGTTCCAGGTGTGGGATCTGGTCGACCCCGCGCATCCGGTCCCGCTCGGTAACCGGATGCCGCTGTCCACCGGAGGGTGGGGCGCGTTCGCCATGTACGGTGCGCGGGACGAGCTGATGGCGACGATGGCCTCGGATCGCACGGTTTCCGGACAGATCGGGTATGTGATCCGGCTCTGGGATCTGTCGAATCCGGCCGAACCGCGTGTGGTCAGCGAGCTTGCGAGCGAATCGGCCAAACCGTTCGGCTGGATCGGCATGACGCCGGACGGTAAGACCCTGGTCAGTCTCGCCGCCGACACCCTGCAGGTCTGGGATATCACCGAGCCCGCCAGGGTACGCAAACTCGGTGAGCCCATCGCCACACACGGTTTGAACGTGCTCTCGGTCGACTTCAGCCCGGACAGCGCGACGATGGCGACCTCGAGTGCGGATTCCACGGTGCGTCTGTGGGATTTCACCGACCGCGGACATCCGAAACCGCTCGGCCACTCCATCACCGTGCCGAGCACCACGACGTGGCAGTTGGCCTTCGATCCGGCGGGCCGCTATCTGGTCGGCACCGGCAACGGGGTGATGAGCATGTGGGATCTGGATCCGCAGCACGCGATCGCGCGCATCTGCGATGTCGGCCGCGCGGTGCTGACCCGCGAGGTGTGGCAGGCGCATATGCCGCGGATGGCCTACCGACCGCCCTGCTGATCAGCGTGCACAGAAGGTTCGTACGGCGGCGCCGCCGAGCATTTCGTCGCGTGTGTCGTCGGCGAGCAGGTGGAATTCGTTCACGGTGAGCAGCACGACGCGGCTGCCGTCCTCGCTGGCGATGATCCGGCTGTCGTAGCCGAGTACCCGGCCGATGTAGGCCCAAGCCGGACCGCAGGGTGTCTGCGTGTGCATGATGCCGAGTCCGTAGTCGTTGCCGCTGTGCTCTGTCGGCACGGTCGTGGTGAGTTCGGCCTGCTGTTCGGGTGGCAGCAGGCGGCCGGAGAACAGGGCGCGGGCGAGGGTGGCGAAATCGTCGAGGGTGGAGACCATCGCGCCCGCCGCACCGTAGATCTGTGGGTCGGTGACCGGGATATCGCGGTGCCAGGTGTAGCCGTGCAGCCGGTTGCCGTGCAGATTCGGGTCGGTGACGGGAAAGGTGGTGTCGCGCAACTGCAGTGGTTCGATAATGCGTTCGCGCACTTCATCGGCCGGGTGCCGGCCGGTGACGGCGGTGATCACCATGCCGGCGACGATGTAGTTGGTGTTGGTGTAAGCGAACCGCTCGCCCGGTGCCCCGGTTCGGGCTCGCTGCATCGCGATATCGACAAGTGACTGCGGCGAGTGAGCCGGTAGCGGGTCGAACCCGGCGAAGTAGGGCAGCGAGATCCGTGGATCGTCGGCGTACTCCGGCAGCCCTGAGGTGTGGTTGAGCAGTTGGCGGACGGTGATACCCGCACTGTCGGGTACCGCGCCGGGAATCCATCTGTCGATGGGGTCGTCGAGGGAGAGCCGATGTTCGGCTTCCAGTTGCAGTAGCACTACTGCCACAAATGCTTTCGTGAAGCTCCCGATGCGGAACTGCGCGGCTGGGTCGGCGGCGGTTCGGGTGGACAGCTCGCCGTAGCCGGCGTGCACATAGCGCGTTTCGGAACCATTGCGGACCAATCCGATGACGCCCGGGAAGCCGCTCGCGACGGCGGCGTCGGCGCCCGCCTGCAAGATATCGACCGGCTCCTCGGCGCGCGCGGTGCCGGGCATTGCCAAAACGATGAGCCCAGCGGCGACCAGCGCCCTGACCGAAGTCGTCACCGAATTCCCCTCCCGCGCCATCCCGGCCTGTTCCGAGGCATCAAGTTACCGCAACCGGGCTGGTCCGACATTCCGGCATTCCGGTCCGGAATTTCGGTGTGAGCCCGTGAACTGCGCGGATACGACACTCGGCCGGCCGATCGGTAGCTGCGTGCCCGGCCCGCCGCATAGCGTTCGGTCGTCGGCTTGCTCCGGCGAACCATCCGGAAATCGAGGTCCGGAATGGCGTGCGGGAATGGGAATCATATCGGCCGGGCCATGTGGAGGGGAGTTCGGCGGGCAGACTCCTGTTCCCGCCGCAGGCCCCGGACCGCCACCAATCACACCGAAGGGGAATCTTTGAGCACGCCCGGCACCGCTTATCTCACCATCCCCTCCGGTCGATATCGGCTCGCGGGCATGGGATCCCGGCTGGGCGCGCGGCTCATCGACACCGTCATCGTCGGCATTCCGATCGGCATCGTCGCCGCGGTCGTCGTTGTGAGCGCGGACTCATCGAGCGAATTCGCCACCGAAACCGAAGCCGGCATCGGCGTCGGCACCGCACTGCTCGTCGTGCTGCTCGGCTTGGTCGCCAGCATTGCCTACGAGGTCGGCCTGACCGCGACCCAGGGCGCGACCTTCGGAAAGAAGGTGCTCGGCATCCGTGTCGTGCGTGCCGATACCGCGGCCGCGCCGGGGGAGGGCATCGGCGCTGTGGCCGCAGGCACCCGCTGGGCCGCCCTCGTCCTGCCGAGTGTGGTCTGCGCCGTCTGGGGCGTGCTGTGTGCGTTGTCGCCCTACTTCGACAAGCTCGCCCGTCAGGGCTGGCACGATAAGGCCGCGAAAACCTTTGTCCTGGTGGCGTCCTAGTGAGCCGGGAGTTTGCTCCCTACCGCTAGGGTCGAAAGCTCGAGGAGTCGTCGGCGCGTGCCCGGCCGAATGAGTGCGGAGGTCCATTGAGATGAGGGGTGGTGGCCGGGTGATGGGTGGGCCCGAACGGTCGGCAGCGCCGGTCATCGTCGTGATGGGTGTCTCCGGATGCGGAAAGTCCACGGTCGGTGCGCTGTTGGCCGACACGCTGCACATCGAATACGCCGAGGGTGACGCCTTCCATCCGGCCGCCAATATCGCGAAGATGGCGGCCGGGGTGCCGCTGACGGATTCCGATCGCGCGCCGTGGCTCGATATCGTGGCGGCCTGGCTGGGGGAGCGGCAGGAGCGCGGCGGCGTGGTCAGCTGCTCGGGGCTCAAGCGGAGTTACCGCGATCGGCTGCGTGCGGCGGCGCCAGGGGCGTTCTTCGTCCATCTGGCCGCATCGCGTGCGGAACTTGCCCGGCGAATGGCTGAGCGCCGCGGCCATTTCATGCCATCGACGCTGCTCGATTCGCAGCTCGCGGCATTGCAGCCATTGGCTTGCGACGAGCTCGGTGTCACCGTCGATGCGACGAAGGATCCCGCCGAACTGGTCCGCGAAGCGGTCACGGCATGGGAGTCGAACTAGCTCAGGTCCGGTCGGAGTGCGTGCGGCTGCGCCCGAGGCGTATTGCGGCCAGCCAGGCGATACCGATGATGATCAGCGGAATGATCAGCAGCAGTGGAACCGTCGCCGCACCCGCGATCGGATGCAGCCAGCCTGCGACGGAGTCGCATACGGCGTCGATCAGCGCACGAGCCAACTCCGCCACTGGAGAGTGCTCGTCCGGCCCGGTGCTGGCATGGTCCGGCCATCGATTCACGGCCAACACACTACGACATCGGATCGGCGTGTCCAGCATTTCCGCAGGAGAACACTCAGCAACTTCTCAGCGCCGATCTGCAATCGTGTTGGAATGACGAATCGCCACGCGCCGCCGCTCCCCGTTCCGGTCTGGGGTATCGCAGTGCTGGCCGCAGTGGTCGTCGGCATCACGGTCAGCGTCCTCGGCCACGACGGTGTCACCGTGATCGACCGGCCGGGAACCGATTGGATCGTCGAGCACCGTGCCGCGGTGGTGACGCCGGTCGCGATCGGGATCAGCGATCTGGGCGGCACGCTGCCGATGACGACGTTGGCGGTGGTGCTGTGTCTCGGGCTGGCCTGGCGTCGGCGGTGGGCGGAGGCGGTGCTGGTCGGTGTCGCCACCGGGGGCGCCGGAGTGCTCGTCGTGGTCGGCAAGCACCTGATCGGCCGCAGCCGCCCGCCCGCGGCCGACCATCTCGTCACCGAGACCAATCAGGCCTTTCCGTCCGGACATAGTCTCGGCTCGATTGTGGTGATCGGAGTCCTTGTCGCGGTGGTACTTTCGCGACCGCATCGCCCGGCCACCCGCCGGATCACGGTCATTGTCGCGGCGGTGTTCGTTGGGGCCGTTGGCCTTTCCCGATGGTATCTGGGCGTGCACTGGCCCACCGATATTCTCGGCGGCTGGTGTATGGGCGCACTGTGGCTCGCGCTCTGCCTTGCGGCGTACCAGATCTATCGGCCCGACAAGGCCGGTGCCGTGCAGGTGGCGTCGGAGACATTGGGAATGCACACGCCCGCGGCCTCGGACAGCAGCAGCGCGCCGCCGACCAGCGCGGCGACGGCGATCGCGCCGAAGACGAACACCCAGAGCAATCCGGGCAGATGAGTGAGCCGGGCGAGCTGATCGGCATCGGAATCCGCGCCCTGCGGCATATTCCAGCGCCGAACCCGGCCACGTTGCAGTTCGATGACCGGCCGGGTGCCTGCGAGCAGCAGGAACCACGCGCCGAGGTAGGCGAAACCCGCTTGCACCGTATCGGTTCCGAACCAGGACACGGCGAACACGATGGCGCCCAAGCCGAATACCGTCAGCAGTCCGTAGACGTTGCGCACCTTGATCAGCACGGCGGCGAGCAGGGCGATCGCGGTCCACAGCATCAGCGTGATGCGGTTGGCACCCAGTAGCGCGGCGAAGCCGAGACCCAGCAGCGGTGGCGATGGGTAGCCCGCCATCGCGGTGAGAATCATGCCGAGGCCGTAGGGTTTTCCGCTCGATACGGTCAGGCCGGAGGTGTCGGAATGCAGGGTGATGCTGTTGAGTCGGCGACCGGTCAGCAGCGCGGTGAGCGCGTGACCACCCTCGTGCGCGATGGTGACCACATTGCGGGTGACCCGCCACAGCGGGCTGTATCCGACGAGAATCAACGCCGCCGCCGCTGTCGCGAGAACCAACCACCACGGTGGTGCTGCCTGGGTTGTGGTGAGCCGGTCCGCGATGGAGGCGCCGTGCTCGACGAATTCCGCTGTTTGCACCGCCGCACCTTATCCGGCGACGGTGAGCTTCGCTGCTTGGTCGTGAGCGGATCAGGCGGTGACGGCCTCGCCGCGGCTCGCCGATAGTCGGGCGGCGTCGAGCAGTCGCAGGGTGGTGACGGCATCGCGCGGGTCGACCGGAACGGGTGCGCCGTCGAGGATCGCGGCGGCCATGCCGGAGTAGAACGCGGGGTAGTCGCCCGCGAGCGTCGCGACGGGTTCGACGGCCGGTTCGGCGCCGAGCACGCCCCATCGTTCGGGTTCGACGGTGCCCCAAGGTCGGTCACTGTCATCGGGCCGGCGGCCCGAACGCAGCGCCTCCTCCTGGGGGTCCAATCCATAAGTGACGTAACCGGATTCGGAACCGAGTACCCGAAAACGAGGCCCCAACTGCGGTGTAACCGCGCTCATCCATAAGTGTGACCGCACGCCCGAAGTGTGGGTGAGTGCGACGAACGCGTCGTCATCGGTCTGGATGCCGGGCCGTCGCCGATCCAACTCGCCGTATACCGAGCGCACCGGACCGAAGAGCGTCACCGCCTGGTCGATGAGATGGCTGCCGAGATCGAACAGCAGACCGGCGCCCTCGTCGGCGGAACCGACCTCGCGCCAGCCGCCCTTCGGCACCGGCCGCCACCGCTCGAACCGGGATTCGAACCGGCGCACATCGCCGAGTCGCCCGTCCGCAATCAGCCGCTGCACTGTCAGGAAATCGCCGTCCCAGCGCCGATTCTGGAATACCGACAACGCGACACCGGCGCGCTCGGCCCGCGCGATCAGATCCTCGCCCTCGGCCACGCTCACCGCGAACGGTTTGTCGACGACCACCGGCAACCCGGTGTCCAACGCCTGCCGCGCCAGTGGCGCGTGCGTCCGATTGGGCGTCGCGATGACCACCAGGTCGATATCGGCGATATCGGCGAACAATGCCTCCGCGCTCGGCGCCACCCGCACCCCGGGATGTTCGCGTCGCGCCTGCTCGGCCCGTTCCGGCGATCCCGTGACCACCGCCGCCACCCGCATGCGCGGCTGCGCAGCGATCAGCGGCGCATGGAAGACCGATCCCGCCAAACCGTATCCGACGATGGCGACCTGAAGTCTGCTCATCGCTGCGACGCTACCGCCGAACCCGCCGCGGGATGTAGTGCGTGCGAAATCCTGGCCGAACCATTGACTTGTTGTTGCGACAACAGATACTGTTGTTGCAACAACAAGTTGCCGCCGCTGGCGGAGTCAGGGAGTGTTCCGATGTATGTGATTCACGAACAAGCCGTAATCACCGGAGGGATCGAGGAGATCTGGCAGGCGGCCACCGATGTCGCCAACTGGCCGTCCTGGGATCCGCATGAGGAGAAGGCTCGGATCGACGGGGTGTTCGCGCCGGGGACGACCGGCTGGGTGAAACCCAAAGGCGCGCCAGCCGGTCCGTTCACCATCATCGCGGTCGAGCCGGGACGTTCATGGACCAGTGAGGCCGGAATTCCGTTCGGCAAGATTCGCGGCCATTACACCTATGAACCGCTCGGCGACGGGACGGTGCGGGTCGGGAAGCGGATGGAGGTGCACGGTCCGTTCCGGCCGATCTTCCGATTGATCTGGGAGCGCGGCATCCGCGCCGATATGCATCTGACCATCGCGGCGCTGGAGGTCGAGGCGCGACGACTGGCGGGTGCGACGCAGGAGCTCGAACGTGGCTGAACCGCGGGGCCCGCTGATGAGCCCCGGGTTCTGGCTGCACCACGCAGCGCTGGAGTGGCGCGCCACCGTGGAACGCAACCTCCGCCCGCTCGGCCTCACGCTGACGCAGTTCAATTTGCTCGCCTCCGCGGGCTGGCTCGGCAGACAGGATGCGGAGCTACCGACTCAGCAGCAAGTTGTGGATATGGCGGGCGCGGACCGGATGATGGGGTCTCGGGTCATCCGCGTCCTGGAAGATCGCGCCCTGCTGGTCCGTCGCCCGGATTCCGATGACGCAAGAATCCTGCGCATCGAGGTGACCGCGGAGGGGCGCGATCTCGCCCGCCGGGCCATCCGGATCGTCGTCGATACCGACCTACAGGTATTCGGGCCCGATAGTGACGCGCTACGCGACCAGCTCAAATCGATTGCCGCCCGGCGTGGCGGGAGATGACGCGACATGAAAGCGGAGAATAAACCTCCGCTTTCGGTTAGCATTACCTGTGTCGAGTTCCCTGTAGTTCTCATCGAAGCAAGGGGCGAGTTCATGACCGAAAGTGATGCATTATCGCAGTTCGATCCGACAAAAATTGATTTCGAACAGGCATATCGGGCTAAAACGGTCGTCGAAGGCGTGCCGATGGGTCGGGTGCCGTGGGATATCGGCAGACCGCAACCGCTGCTTGTCGAATTCGAGCATGCGGGCCGCATTACGGGGCAGGTCCTCGATATCGGCTGCGGGCCGGGGGATAACGCCATCTATCTCGCGAGCCTTGGCTATCAGGTGGTCGGCCTGGATTCCTCGCCCACCGCGATCGACGAGGCCCGCGCCCGCGCCGCGGCTCGCGATGTGGCCGTCATCTTCTCCATCGCCGATGCAACCCGGCTCGACGGCTATGACGCTCGGTTCGACACGGTGATCAGCAGTGCGCTGTTCCATTGCCTCGCGCCCGAACAGCGCCGAGATCATATCGCCGCGCTGCATCGCGTCATGCGCCCCGGCGCTCGGCTCATCCAATTCTGTTTCGTGGACCGGGGACACAGCGAGGCGTACGCACCGCACCAGATCGGTGCGGCCGAACTGCGTACCAGCTACGCGCCACCGGGCTGGTCGCTGAATACGCTGCGCACCGATCGGATGGTGGCGATCATGCCACCGGAATCAGTGCGAGATATGTTGACCGAGCGCGGAGTTGAGCTCGAGACCGACGAGACGGGCGCACTGTTGCTGCCGTTCTGGGTATTGGAGGCCGAGCGAATCTGATCGGGGGCCGATTACGCGGACCGATCGGATTCGAATGCCCTTCGGTCCGCGAGCAATACGGTGAATGTGAGCACCCACGCCCCGACCGTGACCACCATCAGCAGCTTGCCGAGCGTCTCCAGCGCGGACATATCGACGGCCGTACCGACGGCCAGTGCGGCGACAGCGGTCATGCCGAGCGGGAAGATAGTGGCCCAGCGCCGGATATCGTATTCGGGTCGTGGGCGGATCACCTCGGCGACTATCAGGATCGCATAGCCGAACAGGTTGAGGCCCAATACGATCAGTGCCACCACCCGAAGCATCTGATGCGGGAGGCCGGTCCACTGGTGCGCGGCAACGAGTCTGGCGGCGGCCAGCGCCGAGATCGCCAGCGCGCCGGTTGCCACCCACTGATCGCCCGCGCCGATCCACACCTGCTGAATCTCGAAGTGGGCGAACGCCGCGGCATACACCAGCAGACCCAGCCCGAAGAGCAGCAGACCAGCCCACGCGAGCCAATCGCCGACCTCGGCCTGCGCCAGCGTTCCGGCCAGTACGGCGAGCCCCTGCGTCGAAACGCAGACCAGGAATGCCACGCCAGGCATCCGGTGATTCCAGTGCCGCACCACCGCGAGCAGCAGTCCGGGCCACAGCACCGCCGCCACCGCCAACAGCGCGCACGCCGCAAGCTGCCAGCCCGCCAGCGATAATCGGGTGCCGAGCACCGTCGTCGCCGCGACCGCGGTCAATGCGGGCGGCGTATCGGCCTCGGCCTCCCATTGCTGCCGATGCCACCGCAGCCGCGTGCCGAAGTCGACCGCGAGCAGCACCCAGACCGCCGCCGCGAGCGCGAAGACCAGCCACGAGACCGCCTCGAATCCGGTGAGATGCAGCCCCACCGACACGATTCCGGTCGCCATGACGAATGAGCCCGCCACCGGCGGTAGCTCCTGCCACCATCGCTGTGCCACCCGAATATCACAACTCGAGAGTCGATCTTGGTCAAGCAACTCGGTAGCAAATTATTTCGGCGAGGTGGCTCTGCGATTCCGTGCCGGTGGGTTTTGATGAAGCCCGATAGTCGTGCACACCGTCCGAAGATAGGTGGCAGGATCTATGGCGCACCCCGATGCTCTGTTATTGCGGACCGGCAAATTCTTTCGCCGCGAGCGGCTATCGCTCCGACCTGCATATCGTGCAGTAAGTCGGCGGCTGGGCGGGTGACACCTTTTGCTGCGACCGCTATCTGCGACATTCGCGGCATCTTGCTGCGGACGTACCGAGAAGCCGAGCGGCGCACCGGTGATCCGGTCACCGCATCGGCCGAGATCTAGGTCGATCCGATGCAGCGCGGGGAATATCAGCAAGCCAGAAGCAAATGCGGTCTGGTGTGGGCGAATTGGGATGGCGAGAGTTGCCCGACTTCCGGCCCGTGGTCCTCGCTGATTCTCAGAGCTGAGTGCCGCCGCCGTCCACGGCGAGTTCGGCGCCGGTGGTGTAGGTGGCGTCGAAGGCGAGGAACAGTGCCGCATTGGTGACTTCGGACGGGGTTCCCAGGCGCAGCATGGGGATCTGCGCGGCGAGCGCTTTCGCCTGCTCGGCGACCTGTGGGGGCGTTGGCTTGTCCGGGATCGCGGTGTCGATGGGGCCGGGGCTGACCGCGTTGACGCGGATCTTTCGCGGGAGCAGTTCCCGGGCCAGGCTGCGGGTCATCGAGCGTAGTGCCGCCTTGCTGGCCGCGTAGGCGCTGAGCATCGGCAGGCCCAGCACATTGACGGCCGAGGTGGTGAGCACCACCCCGCTGCCCTCGGCCAGCAGCGGAGCGAGTTTCTGCACCGTGAAATACGGGCCTTTGGCGTTGATCGTCAGCAGGTGGTCCAACAACTCCGCACTCGTCGCCTCGAACGGTGCGGAGCCGGTGACCCCGGCATTGGCGAACAGGGCGTCGACCGTGCCGAACTCGGCTTTCACCCGGTCGGTCAGGGCCTGGATATCGGACAATGACGCCGCGTCGCTGCGGACCGCGATCACGTTCTCGCCGAGCTGGTCGCGGGCGGCATCCAGCTTGTCCTCGTCACGCCCGGTGATCAGCACGCGTGCCCCTTCGTCCACGAGCGACCGCGCGGTGGCCAGGCCCAAACCGCTACTGCCGCCCGTGATTACGACCTTCTTGTCCGCATACTTGCCCATATCGAATATCTCTCCAGTTTCTGGAATCGGTGTGATGGTTGTCGTCCCGGCGGTTCGGCTCCGACCGGACGGTGGAGGCGGGGTCATAGCGTGATCACGATCTTGCCGTGGACGTGGCGTTCGGCTTGCTGTGTCACGGCGTCGCGGATCTTCTCGATCGGGAAGGTCGCGGCGATCGGCACGGTGATCTTGCCGGCGAGGATCGCGCCGGTGATCCACGCCATGGCGTCCGGGTCCGCGTCGAAACCGCCGGTCGCGCGCACACCGCCGGGAGGATTGGGACCCGCGGCGACCGTGGAGATCCGCTCGGGCGGAACACCCAGTGCGAGAGCGGTTTCGGCCGTTTCGGTGCCGAACAGGTCAGTGGCTGCGCTCACGCCGTCGGGAGCCAGGGCGCGTACCCGGTCCGCCAGTCCGGGGCCGTAGGTCACGGGCTCGGCGCCGAATCCACGCAGGAACTCGAACGTGCCCTGCGAGGCCGTCCCGAGCACTCGGGCGCCGGTGAGCTTCGCGAGCTGCACGGCGAAAACACCCACACCTCCCGCGGCGCCGCCGATCAGCACGGTGTCGCCGGATCGCAGGTCGATCGCCGCCAACGCGGCGGCCGCGGTCATGCCGGCCACCGGAAGCGTGGCCGCCACCTCGTCGCTGATGCTCTCCGGCGTATGCCAGAGCAGCGCCTCGGCTGTCCCGGCGTTCGTATCGGCCACTACGAAATCGGCGACGGCCCTACCCAGCGCGCCGCCGTAGACACGGTCGCCCACAGCGAAACCTGTTGCTTCGCTGCCGACTTCGTCCACCACGCCCGCGAAGTCGAAACCGAAGCCGGACGGCACGGTGATGCCGAACTGCGCCGCCGCCTCGGGCTGCGCGGCGATACCCCAGTCCATGGGATTCAGACCGGCGGCCGTGACGCGGACGCGGACCTCGCCCGGTCCGGCATGTGGCTCGGGAACCTCCCGCAGCTCCAGCACCTCGGGACCTCCGAACGTCTCGTAGATGACGGCTCGGCTCATGGGGACCTCCAAAAAGCAGTAACGGGACTTGGTCCCATCACTGTACACCCAGCGACGGGACTAAGTCCCGTACTATGTTTGTCATGGCTCGCTGGCAACCCAACGCATCACAGCGGCTCGTCGGCGCTGCCCTCGAGCTGTTCGAGGAGCGGGGCTACGAGAACACGACGGTGATCGAGATCGCGGAGCGCGCCGGGCTCACGAAGAGCACCTTCTTCCGGCACTTCCCGGACAAACGGGAGGTCCTCTTCGGCGGGGGTGCGATGACCGGACTACTGGTCGACGGGATCGCCGCGGCGCCGGCCGGGGCCGGACCGCTCGAAGCGGTGGCGCACGCGCTGGAGGTGATCGGGCGCGAAGCCTTCACACCCGATCGCCGCGAGTTCAGTGCTCGGCGGCGGGCAGTGCTGGCCGCCAATCCTGAACTGCGAGAACGCGAGGCATTGAAGGAGCTCGGTCTCACCGCGGCGATGGTCGACGCGCTCGAGCGCCGCGGCGTTCCCGGCCTGACCGCGCGCGTGGCCGCCGAACTGGGCGCGCTCGCCTGGAAGCTCGCCTACGAGCGCTGGAGCAACCCGACCAACGGCGACAACTTCGGTGAACTCGCGCGGCGAACACTCGCCGAAGTGCAAGCGGTCAGCGCCTTGTGCTGACCGCAGACACGCACAACCGCACTTTCGGGCAGTTGCCGCTGTTGGCGTGAGTCCGGCTCATGCAAACTCACCTGGAATGTCCGCTATCCGTATGTCCGGTCAAGGCTCAGGCCAAGGCGCGGCTGGTCGAGGGTGGAAAGATGGTGCCCGCCAACGTTCCCCACTTCGGGATATGACCATGACCGATAACGAGATTCGAGATATTGAGATTCGGGTCCTGCGAGACGTCATCGATGCCGTGGACGCGCGGTTGGGTGAGCTGCAGTCCAGCGGATCCAAAATCACGGCATCCCGCAGCACCGTCCACGCGCGCGTCCTCTATGCGGTGATCGCCAGTGCCCGCCAAACCGGCCACTACGGTGCCGGAATGCTCGCCAAAGCCCCACTACTGGATGTGATCCTGACCGGTGCTGAGGGAACCGATTGGGACAAAGCGGTTTTCGCTGTCCTGATGGACCTTCCGACCCACAATTGACGATATGTGCGCGCGGGTAGAGGTAGGCTCAGATGAATGGTGCCCACCTCTCACCTGGCCGCCTTCGTCCTCGCGGCGCTGATCATTATCGTGATTCCCGGTCCGAATGTGCTTTTCGCGATCGGGCGGGCCTTGGCGCACGGCCGCCGCACCGCATTGTTGTCGGTGCTGGGGGTCACGGTGGGGGCGGCGGTGCCATTGGTCGGCGTGGCGATGGGCCTGGGTGTGGTGCTCGCGGCATCGGCAGTTCTGCTGACGATCGTCAAGATTATCGGCGCGGGCTATCTGATCTACCTGGGCGTCATGGCGATTCGCGAACGGAAGAGTCTGCGCGCGGCGCTGCATTCGGAGACCCCGGACACCGATACACGCCGCATGTTCCGCCAAGGCGTTGTCGTGGGCGCGACGAATCCGAAGACGATCATCTTCTTCGCCGCCGTACTGCCCCAGTTCGCCGAACCGTCAGCGGGCCCACTGCCATTGCAGCTACTGGCCCTCGGCGCGATAGCCCTCGGCATCCAAATCCTCTCGGACGGAACCTGGGCCATGCTGGCGGGCACCGCCCGAGCCTGGTTCGTCCGCTCACCCCGCCGCCTCGAATCCGTTGGCGCCACCGGTGGTCTGATGATCATCGGAGTCGGCGCAACCGTGGCTCTGACCGGCACCAACTGAATCGATCCGCATCGCGAATCCGCACCAGCAGGACTGGTTGGACGCCCACAGAACGCAGCGCTTACGCGAGCCACGCGAACCTGGTCGGTGCGAACCTCACCTCGGCCGATCTCGCCGGGGCAGACCTGCTCGGGGTTGCCTACGACGCGCACACGCAGTGGCCGGACGGCTACACGCCACCACCGTCGGCAAGGTGACCGGGTCCACACTCGGGATATCGAAAGGGCATGTGCGGTAGTTCATTACAGCCCGGAGCGGGCGGGCGTGACTATGTGCGGTTGGTGGTGTTCCAGAAGCCGATCCAGAGTGCGCCCCACCAGCAGGCCTGGGAGATCAGCAGGGTGAGTGTGCCTCGGGTGATGAGGGTGCGGTCGAGGACGCCGCCTCGGGCGGCGATGCGGTCGGTGAAGGCGGATGCCTGGAGGCCGTTCAGGGTCAGGACAACGACCAGGGCCATTTTGGTTTGCGTGGTGTGGTTGGCGATATTCGGTTCCAACAGCACCCCGCTGGCGACCAGGCCGACGACGCCGAGCCAGATCGGCAGCTGCAGGCGATCGGCGACGGTCAGCATTTCCCGCAGGGGCGTGCGCCGCAGCACCCACGCTAGCGCGAAGTAGTCCACGGCGAGCACCGCGCCGAAACCGAGGACCAGCGACGCGAGATGGATGAGCAAAGCCGCGTGATGCAGTGCTGGCGCGCAATGCAATCGGGTCGACAACCAGATCGCCGTGCCGAGCGCGACGCAGGTCGCCAATGTCCGGACCGCCGAACCACGCCGGGTCTGCCCGCCTGCATCTGTCACAGCCGTCATCGGCGCTGCCTGAAATCACGGCCCCGCATTTGTCGATCCCTCACTCACACACGTCGCCTACCAGATTAAGGTTAGGCAGGCCTAATGATACTGTGTCCGATTTCGGGCGAGATCAACAGGCTATCGACGCGGCGCGGCGGTGTACTCCTGTTCCGGACGCCCGGTGGTGCCGTAGCGCAGGCGCATCTGAACGCTGCCCGCGGCGACGAGGGTGGCCAGGTAGCGCTGGGCGGTGGCGCGCGAAATGCCGATGGCGGTGGCCACCTCGGCGGCCGAGAGGGGTGCGGTCGCTTCGAGAATGGTATGTAGGACAAGGTCTTTGGTCGGCGACGCGATAGCAGTAGCGGGGGCGACGGGCGCCGAGGTCGGGCGCAGTGCCTGAAGGGCGGCTTCGACGCCCGCGTTATCGATCTGCGGTGCGGCCAGCGTGCGGCGGTAGCGGGCATATCCGGCCAGGCGGGCGGCGAGCATCGTGTGCGGAAAGGGTTTGACGAGGTAGGCGAGCGCACCAGCGGCGAATGCCGCGCGGACCGTGGCGCTTTCGGTGGCCGCGGACAGCACCATCGCATCGCAGTGCAGTTCGCGTACGAAGTCGACGCCGGAACCGTCGGGCAGGTAGACATCGACAAGCGCCAGGTCGATTGCGGTGGTGGCGTTGATTTCCCGCGCGCCGGCGAGGGTATTCGCGGTGCCCCCGACCGTGAACCCCGCGATGGATTCGACGATTCCGGCATGCAGGTTGGCCACGCGGAAGTCATCATCGACGACCAGCACGGTCAGATCTGTTGCGGCCATGGCATCTCGCTGTCTACCAGTACTCCGGGGATTCGGGCGATGAATTCGGCGCCGGTCAGCGGGGGTGATCCGCTGCGCGCACTGGCGAGGCGCACATCGCCGCCGTGCGCACGAGCGATCTGGCGGATCAGCGCGAGGCCGACACCGCGTCCGCCCGGCACGCCATGGTCCTCGCGGGTCGAGGCGCCCTCGGTGAACAGTGTGTCGATCATCTCCGGCGCGACACCGTCACCGCTGTCCGCGACCGCGATGTGCAGCGTCGAATCCTCCTGCACCAGTTCGACTTCCACCTGCTTAGTGGGGTTTTCGGCAACCCGCGCGGCCTCGATGGCATTGTCGAGCAGATTGCCGAGCACCGTGGTGACATCGACGGGTTCGGCGAGATTGCCGTCCACCCAGGTATTGGGGCCGAGTACGAGTTCGACGCCGCTCTCGCGCGAATGCGCCGCCTTCGCCGCGAGGAATGCCTGCAGATACGCATCGTGGATCGCATCGATACCGGGCGTCGCCGCGCCGAGCGGTCCGGCGCCGATCAGCTCATCGATGACGTGTGACGCCTCCTCCGTGCGTCCGCTGTGCAGCAGCCCGCTGAGCAGATGCATCTTGTTGGAGAATTCGTGGCGCTGGGCGCGCAGCACCGTACTCATCGACTGCACCGCATCGAGTTGGCGGGTCAGCGCCTCGACATCGGTGCGATCGCGCACGGTGAGCACCGCGCCGAGATCGCGGCCTTCGCGGGTGACCGGACGGGCCGCGACCACCACGATATGCGAGCCGATGGTGGCCGGTGTCGGTTGTTCGTCGAGCGCACGGAAAACCTCCAGCACCCGTGGCGTCAAACCGATCTCGTCGACCGGTCGGCCGATATCGGCACTGATCCCGAGCAGACGCCGCGCCTCGTCATTGACAAACGTTGTGCGCCAAGCAGAATCGACGGCGAGCACACCACGGCCGATGCCGTGCAACACCGCCGCCTGACCCTGGACCAGACCGGCCAGTTCGGCGGGTTCGAGCCCGAGCGTCAACCCGCCCCAGCGTCGCGCCAGCAGCGCCGACCCGGCGATGCCGACCAGCAGCGCCGCGGCGATCAGGAACGCGGCGGTGCGCAGATCCGAGAGCAACTGCCCGCGAATGGCGGTCGTGGAGATGCCGACACTCACCGCGCCGACTATATGATTCGAATCAGGCTGTACGACAGGAACTTTCGCGCGCACCGATGGGCCGAGGGTGCCGCGCTCCTCGCTGATCACCTCCCGGCCCGCGAGCGCCTCGGACGGATCGGTGCTCACATGCTCGGTCAGCCGCGCCTGGTCCGGATGCGCGAGCCGGATTCCGGCATCATCGGTGATCACCACGAACAGCGCGCCGGTCCGGTCCGTCGTATCGATCGCGATCCGCTCCAACGGCCCGGCGGCGAGCTGATCGTGCTGCTCGGGCGTCACCGTGCCGGGTGCGTAATGGGCGACCTCCCCGCGCACCACCGGATCGGCCGCGATGGTCCGCGCGACGGCCAGCGCACGCTGCCCGTACTGGTCATTGAGCCGCCGATCGCTGACATAGCCGAAGACCGCGAACGCGACGCCGAGGGTCAGCGTAACGATCACGATCTGGAGCAACAGCACCTGGGTGCGCAACCGGAAGGGCCTGCCCGTGCGTCGCTCGCGCTCGGCCCCGGCACCCGCGCGGCGCTGATTCGCGCGCTGCGTTCCATCCGGCCGCCCGGTGCCTGCTCTGGCCATTTCCGCAGCATAAACCACTCGGATAGTGGTGAGCAGAATGCGCACAACCTTCGAATCGGCGCTTTGCCCATCTTGTGCGCACAACCCTCGGACTGTGACCCGGCCCACGTAGGTTCGCTCTACCTGATCCGCTAGGAGCAAGAAAAATGACCGAACCACTCATCGAGCTGCGGAGCGCGACGAAGCGCTTCCCCGGCACGGGCGGCGGCATTCACACCGCCGTGCGCAACCTCGACCTCGCGGTCCAGCCGGGCGAATTCGTCGCCGTGGTCGGCCCGACCGGCTGCGGAAAGTCGACGACGCTGTCGCTGGTCTCCGGGCTGGAACCGGCCTCGGCCGGGCGGACGCTGGTGCGCGGCAAGGATGTCCACGGCATCCCGGACGGCATCGGCTACATGTTCCAGCAGGACGCGGTGCTGCCGTGGAAGAGCGTGATCGATAACGTCGCCCTCGGCCCGCGCCTGCGCGGCAAGTCCAAGGCCGAATCGCGAGAGCAGGCTCGCGGTTGGGTGCGCAAGGTCGGTCTCGCCGGTTTCGAAAGCTACTACCCGCATCAGCTCTCCGGCGGCATGCGCAAGCGTGTCGCGCTGGCACAGACGCTGGTCAATGATCCCGAGATCCTGCTCATGGATGAGCCCTTCAGCGCGCTGGACGTGCAGACCAGACAGCTGATGCAGGACGAACTGCTGCGCGTCTGGGCGGGTACCGGCGCGGCCGTCATCTTCGTGACCCACGATCTGGAGGAGGCCATCGTGCTCGCCGACCGGGTCATCGTCATGACCGCGAGTCCGGCCACGGTCTGCGGCAACTTCCCGGTCTCGCTGGAACGTCCGCGCAATGTCGAGGAGGTCCGGCTCACCAACGAATTCCGGGACATCTACAAGGAAATCTGGGAAACGCTGCGCGATCAGGTCGAGGCAGCCCGAGGCAAGGGAGCCTCCCGTGTCGCATGATGTGCTCAACGGTGTGGCCGAGTCCGCGCCCGAGGTCGAAATCGAATCCGAGGAGCAGATTCTCGCGCGTGTGCGGACCAAGGCCCGGCGCAACCGGCTGCGCACCTGGGGCCTGCGGGCCGCGCTGGTCGCGCTGTGGCTGGGTGCCTGGGAGCTGACCGCCACGGTGTGGATCGACCCGTTCTTCTACTCCAAGCCCTCGCTGATCTGGGACCGGCTGGTCGAATGGTTCACCGAGGGAACACAATTCGGCTCGATCTGGCTGCAGATGTACACCACCGTGCAGGAAGCGGTGCTCGGTTTCGTCATCGGCGCGGTGGCCGGTGTCGTGCTCGGCACGCTGCTCGGCCGCAGCAGGTACTGGGCCGAGGTGCTCGCCCCGTTCATCAAGGCGCTCAATGCCGTTCCGCGCATCGTGCTGGCCTCGCTGTTCATCATCTGGTTCGGTCTCGGGCTCAGCTCGAAGGTCGCGACGGTCGTCGTGCTGGTGTTCTTCGCGGTATTCTTCAACGCCTTCACCGGCGCGCGCGAGGTCGATGGCAATGTCATCAATAACGCCCGAATTCTCGGTGCGAGCAAGCGTCAGGTGCTGAGCTCGATCGTGCTGCCCAGTGCGACCACCTGGATCCTGTCCAGCCTGCACACCGCCTTCGGCTTCGCGCTGATCGGTGCGGTGGTCGGTGAGTATGCCGGTGCCAGTAAGGGTTTGGGTCTGCTTATCAGCAATGCCCAAGGCACCTTCGATTCGGCGGGCATCTATGCGGGCATGATCATCATCACCGTCATCGCACTGCTCGCCGAATGGGCGATCGGTGTTGCGGAGGGCCGATTGCTGAAATGGCGTCCGTCGCAGGCGACCTCGAACCACGGGATCTGATCATGCGCTACGTCAAACATCTGGCGGTCATTGTCGGAGTCATCGCGGCACTGCTGCTGGCGACCGGCTGCCGGGATTCGCGGACCATTCCGATGGCGAACGGGCGGCCCCAGATCACCATTATGGTCGGTGGTCTGGAGAAGGTGATCTACCTGCCCGCCATGCTCACCCAGCGCCTCGGCTTCTTCGAGCAGAACGATATCGACGTCAAACTGCTCGGCGAGCAGTCCGGCGCGAGCGCCGAAACCGCGCTGCTGACCGGCGATGTGCAGGCTGTGGTCGGGTTCTACGACCACACCATCGACCTGCAGGCCAAGGAGCAGTGCCTGACCTCGGTGGTCCAGTTCGCCGATGTGCCCGGCGAGGTCGAGCTGGTCTCCAAGGCGGACTCCGGCAGCATCAAGTCGGTGGCGGATCTGCGCGGGAAGAATTTGGGCGTGACGTCACTGGGTTCCTCGACCGACTTCCTCACCCAGGCGCTCACCGGGCAGGAGGGGATGTCCACCGCTGACTACACGCGCGTGAAAGTCGGTGCGGGCCAGACCTTTATCGCGGGCATGAACCACAATGGCATCGATGCCGGGATGACCACCGACCCGACGGTCGCCACCATGGTGAACTCCGGGGAGGCGAAGATCCTGGTGGATATGCGCACCGAGGAGGGCACGCGCGCCGCACTGGGCGGGCTGTACCCGGCGTCATCGCTGTACATGCGGTGCGACACCGTCGACGCGCATCCGGATATCGTGCAGAAGATCGCGACCGCGTTCGTGCAGACGATGCGGTGGATCAAGACGCATTCGCCGCAGGAGATCGCCGACAAGATGCCGCCGCAGTACGCGAGCGGGGGCAAGGATCTCTATGTCCAGTCCATCCGCGATTCGATCGGCATGTTCAACGGCACCGGTTTGATGAAACCCGAAGGCGCCCAGAATG
The DNA here is from genome assembly GCF_053602975.1 of Nocardia sp. NPDC004278. Taxonomy (NCBI): domain Bacteria; kingdom Bacillati; phylum Actinomycetota; class Actinomycetes; order Mycobacteriales; family Nocardiaceae; genus Nocardia; species Nocardia sp. NPDC004278. The sequence continues at coordinate 97,281 of NZ_JBSGEQ010000029.1, read as the reverse complement.
TGCTGAACGTACTCGGCGAGTACTCGAAGAATGTGCGGCCGGTCAAGGACCGCATCGATCTGTCGAAGACCTACACGACGAAGTTCGTGGAGGAGGCGCTACGCGCGAATCAGCAGTAGCGACACCACGGAATCCCATGGCGACCGGCGAACATCCGGTCGGCCATGGGATTTCGGTCGTTATGGGGTATCCGCGGTTTCGCGAGCCTTGAATTCGGCCTTCCACTCGCGGAAGCCCTCCTCGGTTCGGCCGCGCCGCCAGTAGCCGGAGATCGAGGCCGCCCACTCCGCCGATACGCCGCGATCGCGCCGGATATAGCGGCGCAGATTCCGCATGACGGCACTGGCCTCGCCGTGGATGAACACCTGCACCTGTCCATCGCGCCACGGTGCCGCCTGCACGGCCTCGGCCAGCACCGCACCGGGCTCCCGCTCGCCGCGATGCAGCCAGGTCAGCTCGACGCCGGTCGGCCTATCCAGTTTCAGTTCGTCCTCGGGCCCGGCCACCTCGACGAACGCCTGCCCGACCGCATCCGCGTGCATTCCCTCCAATGTGGCCGCGATGGCGGGCAGTGCCGCCTCGTCGCCCGCCAGCAGATGCCAGTCCGCATCGGCGCGCGGCGCATAGGCCCCGCCGGGTCCGAAGCAGTCGATGGTCGCACCCGGTTGCACCGAAGCGGCCCATGGTCCGGCAATGCCCTCATCGCCGTGGTAGACGAAGTCCACGGTCAGTTCGCCAGCGTCCGCATCGACCGAGCGCACGGTATAGGTGCGCAGCACGTCGATCCCGTCGCGCGGGAATATGAACTTCACATATGAATCGGTGAATTCGCTCGGCCGGAACGCCGCGAATCCCGGTCCGCCGAAATACACCCGGATCAGATGCGGTGTCAGTCGCTCCGTGCGCTGCACCGTCAGGGTGGTGCGGGGTCGTGCCAAGGTAACCTCCACTAATTGCCAATTAGGCTTGCCTTACCAACCGTACTCGGTTTGGTTCACGCTGAGGGTTACCGCAGACGAGCGAGCCGTCGATATCACGGGCGCCCCCAGGTCGCCGCCTACGAAACCCGGATCGCCGATTTTTTACGCAGAACAACAGCTGTCCCATTCCCGGACCGAACGCGTCCTGGCTCGACTGACCTGCGCCGCCAGCCTCAACGGCCGCCACCGGCTGCGGGAATCCCTCGCGAATCACGGCTTCCACCTGCACTGGAGCTCGATTTCGATAGGCACGGTATCGCCATGGATACGAACGCCGTGCGCGGCGGATTTCGGGGCGCGCGCTGGGCCGATGCGGCGGCCGGTACCGTGGCCGGTTGATCGATCTCGAGCACCACCGGAAGGACTGCACCATCGATGACAGCCTCGGACCGTCAGCTACGAGCTGATGCGGCGCCCACCGACTCGGCCGGATCCGGCGAGGAGGGTTACTCCCGCGGGCTGAGCCCACGGACCATCCAGATGATCGCGATCGGCGGTGCGATCGGCACCGGCCTGTTCTACGGTGCGGGAGGTGCGATCGAACAGGCCGGGCCCGCGCTGATCCTGGCCTACCTGGTGGCCGGCCTGGCCATTTTCGTGATCATGCGTGCGCTGGGAGAGTTGCTGAGCTACCGGCCGATCTCGGGCAGTTTCGCCGAGTACGCGCACGAATTCCTGGGGCGTTTCGCGGGGTTCGTCACCGGCTGGTCCTACTGGGCGGTGTGGGTGGCCACCTGCATGGCCGAGATCACCGTGGCCGGGAAGTATGTGCAGTACTGGTTCGATATCGAACCGTGGATGACCGCGCTGGTGGTGCTGGCGGTGATGTTCGGCGCCAATCTGATCTCGGTGCGACTGTTCGGTGAGGGCGAGTTCTGGTTCTCCACCATCAAGGTCACCGCGATCGTAGCCATGATCCTGATCGGCATCGGGGTGCTGACGATCGGCTTCGGCCATGCCGCCAACCCGACGGTCACCAATCTGTGGGCCGACGGCGGCGTATTCCCGAACGGATTCGGACAATCGCTGCTGGTGCTGCAGATCGTGCTGTTCGCGTATGTCGGTGTCGAATTGGTCGGTGTGACGGCGGGGGAGGCGCGGGAGCCGCGCAAGACCCTGCGCAAGGCGATCAACACGCTGCCGTTCCGCATCGGCCTGTTCTACGTCGGCGCGCTCGTGGTGATCATGTCGGTCGCCAGCTGGCGCAACTTCCACGCGGGCAAGAGCCCGTTCGTGGAGGTGTTCCAGCAGATCGGCATTCCGGGCGCCGCGGGCATCATCAACTTCGTGCTGCTCACTGCCGCGCTGTCGTCGTGCAATTCGGGTATCTACTCCACCGGACGGATGCTGCGCACCCTGTCACTGCACGGGGAGGCGCCCGCGCGGCTCAACAAGCTCAGTTCGCGTGCCGTGCCGTATGTCGGCATTACCGCCTCGGCGGCCGCGATGGTCATCGGCGTGCTCGTCAATGTGATCTCGCCGGAGAAGGCGTTCAACTACATCACCTCGGTCTCCACCATCGGCATCATCTTCGTCTGGGGCGTGATCCTGGTGTGCCACTTGATCTATCGCGCCAAGGTCGGCCGCGGTGAACTGCCTGCCAGCGACTATCGCCTGCCCGGCGCGCCGATCACCACCTGGCTCGCGCTGGCCTTCCTGGGATTGGTTGTGGTACTGCTGTTCTGGACCGAGAGTGGGCGCACCGCGATTATTGTCGGTGCGGTCTGGGGTGTGCTGGTCTGCGGCGGCTACGTGGTGATGACCAAACTGGGCAAAGGACGGGATATCACCGCACCTGTGGCCTAGCACCCGGCACACAGTGCTCGAGGAGGCGCATGGTTACCATCATCGGCGGCGGTATCGCGGGTACGGCATTGGCCGGAGCCCTTGCGCGCGAGGGACTTCCGGTCACCGTGTACGAGAGACGATCCGCGGTCGGAGCCGGTGCGTTTCTCACCCTCGACCGGCGGGCGCACGAGGCGTTGGGCGAGCTCGGCGTGGATCTCGGGGAGCTGTCGGCCGCCTCGCAGGAGGTGCGCGCGCTCGGTGTGCACGATGTCGCCGGGTATCGCGCGCTACCCGGCGACGGTCGGCGGCTCTACTTCCGCCCGGATCTGATGCGCGTGCTCACCGACTTCGCCAACGGCACGGCGGCGCGGTTCCACTACGACCGGCCATTGACCGATCTGGATAGCGAAAGTGGAACGCTATGGGTCGCAGGCGAATCGGTGACACCGGACGGGCCGGTGATCGCGGCGGACGGTATCGATTCACTCGTTCGTGCCCGCCTCGAACCCGATCGGCCCGCGGTCTACGCGAGTCAGGTGGTCATCTACGGCGTCACCACAGCCGCGATCGCCCTGCCCACCGAACAGTCGGTATTGCACTTCCATCGCAACGGCAACGCGCGGCCTACCGATGCGTTCGGTCACCAATGGAACGATGAGACGGCGGTGTGGTTTGCCCGGATCCGGCGTCCGCCGATTCCCGTGGCGGACACCGGCTTTCACCCGGTCGAGGGATGGGCCGACCAGATCCACGCCGCGCTCCCGGCCATTCCAGATCTGATCGATGCGTTGCTCGCGGTCACCGACACCGTGCACGTCACGAACGCGCGCGATGTGCCGCTCACCCATCCCCGCCCGCCTCGCGACGATGTAGTCCTGTGTGGCGACGCCGATCACGCGATCACACCCGCCGCGGGTGTCGGCGCCCGCGATGCCATCGAGGACGCCGCCGCCCTCTACCGGGCACTCGTCGCGGGTACCTCGGTAGCCGAGGTCATGACCACCCGCCGCCGTGACATTCTCGCCGAACGGGCGGAAGTAGCCGAAGCCTTCCAGCGGGGACGTTTCTGAATACGCGTGCGAAATCCCATGTTTGCGATCTAGCTTCGCTGCCTTCGCAGTTCAGGGCTGATTTCCGGTAGTCCGGGGATTGGCCCGACGACATCACCTCCTGCTCCGGCTCCGGCTCCGGCGGGATGCCCGCATATGCGCGTCAGCACGGTCAGCAGCATGTGCGACGGCTGGTCGTGCATGTCGCGACTGCGGATCGCCGGCGTGGTTCAGGTTGTCGCCCGCACCTCGACGCAGCATTCCCCGACCTGTGGTGCGAGGACCGCTTGCACGCTGTCGGTGCCGAGACCGGTGAGTATGCCGGAGCAGAAGGCGTGGTTGAGACCGCACACCAGATCGGGCGCCGTGGTCGCCAGCGGGTGGAAAGGGCAGTTGCGCAATCGCACGCAGGTCGGTGCTTCGCGGCTGGGTTCGAAGCCGTGCCCGGCGAGCATGTCCTGCACCAGGGTCAAAGCGCGCTCGGCTCCCAGCCGACCAGGCCGGACCCGTTCCCGCTCGGCGCCACCGAGTTCCGCGCCGCGTTGCCGCGCGACTCGCATCGCCGCCTCGCGCGCGGTTTCGTCGTTGCGCTCGCCCAGCACCGCGCCCATCAGGATCTCGGCAAGCACCTCGTACCGGCGTTCGGGAATGCTCACCCGGATATCGGCGTCGGTGGGCTCGTACACCTTCGGGGTGCGCCCGACCCGGCGAATACCGTCGGGCGCCTCGTACCGGGCACGCAGCAGTCCGGCGTCGACCAGCTTGTCCAGATGGAACGCGGCCAGCCTGCGGGAGATCCCCACCTCGGCGGCGGCCTCGTCACGAGTGACGGGCTGACGCGCTCGCCGGATGAACCAGTACATCCCGCGCCGCAGCTCGTCATCGAGAACCGCGACGGCACCGATCGTCGCTTCGTTGGTCACTCGACCACAATAACGTCTACCAGATCAGGTGCAAATACATACAACTGTCGCTGAACTGCGGTGGGTTGACCTTCGTGATAATTACGCCAATAATTTTTGGCATTACTCGACCAGTGTGGAGAGTGTGATGAGCAGCGAGCGACAACAGGCCAAGCAGCCGGTGAGCGCGGTGCTGGCCGGGCCGTACGGGCATCCGTTCCATCCCATCCTGGTGACGGTCCCGATCGGCGCGTGGATCGCGAGCCTGGTGTTCGACCTCGCCTCCCATGTGGTCGAGGACCCGGCATTTCTGGCCCAGGGCGCGCGGTGGCTGATCGCGATCGGAGTACTGGGCGCGTTGGCTGCGGCGTCGGTCGGCTTCCTGGATCTGCTGGGGATCCCGACCGGAACCCCCGCATTCCGCACCGGTCTGGTCCACATGAGCCTGAATTTGGCCGTGACCGCTGCCTTCGCCGCCGATTTCCTGTGGCGGCGATCCATCGACGACCGCCACAGCCCGGTGTCGGCCGGGCCATTGGCGCTGTCGGTGGTGAGCGTGGCCGTGCTGGCGGTCTCCGGCTATCTCGGCGGAAAACTGGCCTACCACTACGGCGTCCGCGTGGCCGACGAAACCACCCAGGCCGCCGGATTCCGGCACTGAACGATCTGTACTTCTGAGGAGCGCATGATGGGCATCGCGGCACTGATCACCTGGTTGTTGACCGCCGTCGGCGGGTTCGTCCTGCTCGGCACGTGGATCGCCAAGGGCGGAGCCCGGCAACCGAGTACCACCCACTTGCCACCGCCGGTGGTGTTCGGTCATTTCCTGCTCGCCGTCGCCGGGCTCGTCGTCTGGATCGTGTTTCTGGTCGTCGACTCCGACGCGCTGGCCTGGATCGCGTTCGCGCTGCTGGTGCCGGTCGCCCTGCTCGGATTCACCATGCTGGCACGATGGCTTCCGGTCTACCGCGGCCGCACCCAGGCGGCACCGGATCCGCCAGCCGAACGGCACTTTCCCGTCGCGGTCGTCGGCGGGCACGGTGTGTTCGCCGTGACCACTGTCGTGCTGGTGTTCCTGACCGCGCTCGGCGTCGGCGGGAGCTAGCCCGTACAACGCTGATGCCAAACCTCACCTCGCTGCCACGAGCACCACCGAACCGGGCACGGCCCCCGCGCCCGGCGGGGGCGGGCAATGACCAGGATTTGGTCAGGAGGTGATGAAAGTGATGATGTCACCGATGCTGATGCAAATCGTGGACATGGTGCGGAACATGTGGAACATGTTGTTCCCGCACATGCCCATGTAGTGACATCAACCGGAGCGACTGGGCAGACAACACCATGCCGATTGGGCGGAAGCTCTGTCCGGTCGGTTCGAGAGTCCGTGCGACACTTGCCCGATGGCCTTGAATCGAGATGCGGATGCCAGCAGGCTGGCCGCGGAATCACTCGCCGAGGATGACCCGACCGGCTGGTTCGAGCGGCTCTATGCGGAAGCGGCCAGCGGGGACGCCATCGTGCCATGGGATCGGGATCAGCCGAATCCGATATTGGTCGAGTGGGCCGCGCGGCGCGAATTGGACGGTGTCGGGCGGGCATTGGTGATCGGCTGCGGGTACGGCCAGGATGCGGAGTACATCGCGAGCCTCGGCTACGCGACCACCGCCTTCGATATCTCGCCGACCGCGATCGGCGAAGTGCGCCAAAGGTTTCCGGAGTCGCTGGTGAAATATGTGGTCGCCGATCTGCTGGATCCGCCTCCGGTCTGGCAGGGTGCGTTCGATCTGGTGGTCGAGGCGATAACGGTGCAGTCGATGCCGGTCTCGGTGCGCGACATCGCGATTGCCAATATTCGGCGGGCCGTGGCACCGGGCGGACAGCTGATCGTGATCTCCGGATTCCGGCCGGAGGGCGCGGAAGTGAGCGGGCCACCATGGCCGCTGACGCCTTCGGAGATCGATTCCTTTGGCGCCGATGGACTTCGGGCGGCGGCTATCGAGCTCGATCCGCAGACGCAGCGGTGGCAGGCCGAGTTTCGCCGAACAGAGCGGTGATCTCGGCCGCGGCGCGTTCGCCCGAACGAATGGCCCCGTCCATATAGCCCATCCAGATCGTCGCGGTTTCGGCTCCGGCCCAATGGATTCGGCCGACCGGCGTACGCAGGGCGGGGCCGTATTCGGTCCAGGTGTTGGGCGGAGCGAAGGCCCCGTAGCAGCCGCGGGTCCACTCGTCGGCGGACCAGTCCTTCTCGATGTAGTCGATGGGTGTGGCCGCATCCGGGCCGAAAAACCTTGTCAGGCTCGAGATCACGATATCGCGCCGCTCGGCGAGCGGGTAGCGGCCGAGCCGTCGGGCATCGCCACCTTCCAAGAAGGCGAGCAGCACACCGGGATGCCCGTCCGGCGGCGAATTGTCGAAGGTGACCTTCACCGGCCCGGTGGCGGCGGTGACCTGACCGGACAAGCCATTCGCTCGCCAGAAGGGGGTGTCGTAGACGGCCATGGTCTTGATGACCGAACCGTTCGGCATGCGCTGGGTGAGTTGGTCGCGGTCGGCGGGCAGTGCGGGGGAGTAGACAAGCCGACCTGCCAATGCCGGACTCATCGCCACAATGCCCCGGCGGGCCAGGATCCGAGTGTGGTCGCCGTGCACGATGACCGAGCCGTTGGTCTGCTCGATCGCGCGGACCGGCGTGTTCAGCAGCACCCGCTCATCCAGCTGCTCGGCCAGTGCCAGCGCGATCCGCTGGGAGCCGCCGACGATCCGGGTCTGCTGTGCGCCACCGTCGGTTTCGATCATCGGATCCACACCGCCACCGGCATTGAGGTAGGCCAGCAGATGCAGCAGCGACACATCGGCCGGATCGGCCGCCCATACCGCCTTGCAGACCATCGTGATGGCCCGCCGCGCGACATCGGAACGCAGGTTGTGGCGCATCCACGATTCGACGGTCTCGGCATCCCACCGCCCGGCCCGCGCCGCCGACCACGGCGCGTCGGCGGGCACCGCCCGTGACATCCGATCCAACCGCCGCAGTCCGATGAACGCCTCGAGCAGCGCCGGAGAGGCGATCAGCGGTATCCGACCGCGGTAGCGCCGCAGCTTGCCGCGATGCTCGAACAAGTGCCGACCGTCGGTATAGGTGGGGAAGGTCTGCAGCCCCAATTCGTCGATCAGCGCCAGCACCCGATGCTGTCCGGGACCGACCCACTGCCCACCGACCTCGACGATCTTGCCATCGCCGAGCGGATGGTTCAGTGTGCGGCCACCGACCCGGTCACGCGCCTCGACGACCACCACCTCGAGGCGATCTCGATGCAACTTCCTGGCCGCCGCCAACCCGGCCAGGCCAGCGCCGATTACCGCGACATCGACCGTGCGTTCGAGACCCATGGTGACCACCCGATCCACCCGTGACCGAGGACTCGGTCGTGTGATCCGACGTTATGACCGGCGCACCACGCCGTCAATGGCCCCGGACGCCACGCCCCGATGACTGGTCTCTTGCATTGCGACGCGAATCGTCCCACTGTGATCATGACCGCGAATGCGATACCCCTACGGAGGTAACGATGACAGAGCAGACGCTTGCGGAATTGATACCCGGTGACCTGCCCCCGGGTATCGCTGCCCTCGCCCCGCAGGTCCAAGCCGAACTCGCCCAGGTGATCGAGGACGCGCGCTGGCGCCAAGCCGGTGAACTCAGGGACGCGGCCCGCGGAATGCTGGACGTTCTGCCGCGCCTGTTGCGTGGCGTGGTGAAGAAGGCGGCCGGACTGTGACGGATCCGATGCGTTCCGTCCAATTGCTGAAACTCGCACGGACACTGGGTGTTCCGGTCGAACAACTTGCCGATCTCGTCGAGGTGCCCGATCAGGACCTGCGGGAATTCCGTCGCCAGGTCACCGATCTGTTCGTCGAGGACCAGGAGTCCGGATTGCATCGGGTTGCCCAGGCGTCCAAGGTGATTCCGCCCCCGATCGCCGCGAAGATGGTGGCACGCAGCCGCGGTGCGCTGCTCGCGGCCCGGATGTCGGCTGTGCTCGATCCCGCGCACGCGGTCGATATCGCCAAGCGGCTGCCGGTCGACTTCCTCGCCGATGTCGCCGCCCAGCTCGATCCACGCCATGCTGCGGCCATTATTGGTGGCCTACCCGAGAAGACTACTGTCGCGGTTGGCAAAGAGCTTGCCGCACACCAGGATTGGATCACCCTCGGTGAGCTCATGGCCTCGATCTCGGATACGGCGGTCCGGGCCACCGAGGCGGCCATCGACGGCGACGCACTGGTCCACGCTGCCTTTCTCGTCGATGACGTCGCGCAGCTCGAACGCGTCGTCAACCTGACCTCCCGGGAAAAACTGACCGAAATGCTACGGGCGGCAGCCGACCATGACCTGTGGTCGGAATTCCGCGGCACGCTGCGGGTTCTCTCCGATACCGCGATCGCGGCCATCCGCGCCGCCGCCGAAGAACTCCCCGCCGAACAGCGAGAGCAGGCACTGGCCGAAATCGCTGATCGCCATTCCGCTTCGTAGTGGCACCACGTACGCACCGGATGTCGGGCGCGTCGACAGAAGGGGATCGAGTTCCTGGCGGCAGATCAAGCGGGATTCGCGCCCCGTCGTGGCATCATCGCGGACGCGATCACCATGACCAACGTCATCGTGGCGACCGCGAAAAGAACCAGATGCACCGCCGAGGACAGCAGTGCCGGAGCCGGATGGTCGGTGTCGCCGACGCGCGAATTCACGATCGCGCCGAATACCGCGACACCGACCGCACTGCCCAAGGACCGGGCGAACATATTCGCCGAGGTGACCACGCCGCGCTCGGACCACTCCGCGGTGGTCTGCGCCGCGATCAGCGTGGGTGTGGAGACCAGACCCATGCCGCAGCCGATTACGAAACAGGATGCGGCGATCTGGAGCAGCGTGGAGTTCTCATCGATGAGCAGCGTGGTCGCGGCGCCGAAGGTGGCGAGCGTGCTGCCGATCAGCGCGGTCGCGCGAAATCCCACGCGCAAGTACACTTTTCCGGCCTGCGAGGCGGCCAGCGGCCACCCGAGGGTGAGCGCGCCGACGGTCAGACCCGCGATCAGTGCCCCGGTGCCGAGCACACCCTGGGTGAAAGTCGGGATATACGAGGTCAATCCGAGCAGAATCGCACCGACGAGCACCGAGACCAGACTGCTGGCGATAATGACCCGCCGCGTGAATACCCACAGCGGCAGAATCGGATTCGCAGCACGCCGCTCTACCAGCGCGAACAGCATCAACACCAGCGCGCCGCCGCCGAAGACGGCGAAACTGGTCGGCGACGACCAAGCCCACGCCTGCCCGCCCTCGAGCAAGCCGAGTATCAGCGCTCCCGCGCCGACGGTCAGCAGCGCCGCGCCAAGATAGTCGATGCGCTGTTCGCGCCGCGACGTGGTTTCGTGGAAGCTGCGCACCAGCATCCAACCGGCCAGCGCGGCCAGCGGAATATTGATCAAGAAGATCCACCGCCAGCTGACGTATTCGGCGAACACCCCGCCGAGCAGCGGTCCGACTACCGCCGAAATCGCCCACACGCTGGCCAGATAGCCCTGCACCCTGGCGCGCTCGGTCAGCGTGTACAGATCGCCCGCGATGGTCATCGTCATCGGCGTGATGGCGCCCGCGCCGATACCCTGTACGGCGCGGAAGATGATGAGCCCCAACATGCTCGTCGCCACACCGCACAGCAGTGAACCGAGCGCGAAGACCGCGATCCCGAACAGGATCACCGGCTTACGTCCGACGGTATCGGCAATCTTGCCGTACACCGGGACGGTAACCGCCTGTGTCAGTAGGTAGATCGAGAACAGCCACGGGAATTGCGCGAAACCGCCGAGATTGTCGGTGATGGTCAGCACCGCCGTGGCGATGATCGTGGAATCCAGCGCGACCAGTCCCGTCGCGAGCATCAGCGAACCAAGGATGGCGCCCCGATCCGATCGCAAACCGATAGCCGATTCCACTGCCTCGGTCGCCACCGGCGGACCCCTCTCGTTCGCTTCACTAACCAACTCGAAGCAACGTATCCCGGGCACAGCTATTCCCGCACGGAAATATTTTCGGCTGCGCTCGGCCGGGTGGTCGTGCGGGCGCGGCGAATCCAGGGTTGCCAGAGTGGCTGTTCGTGGTGATGCCACCGCGCGGTGCGGGCGTAGCCGAGGCCAAATGGTTCAGGGCACTACCGAATCGGGACGCATGGTCGCATCTGCCCGCCGTAACGAGCCTTCAACGCAGCGCGCTCCATCCGGTTCGATGTTCGCGGACACCGGCTGGCGCGGTAGTGCGCCACCGGCGATCGCCGCGCAGCCGGGTGTCCGGTGGCCGGAGCCGGCGCCGTTTGCTCGCGGAATCGCACTCCCGGTCGATCATCAGAACTACTGCTTTGATGCGTGCTACTTGTCGTGGAGTGCACTAAATCTCCAGCTAGAAGTGATGCCGAAAGTTCTCAGGTTCTTTATCTACTATTCATGTCAGTAGTTCGAGCAGAGAGGCAAAGGGGCCATGATGCGACGTGTACTTCCGGCGAGATCGACGACCGCGAGTCGTTCATCCGCACGCAGCAGGCGGTGTGGGTCGAGAACGCAGACGCTGGCGCTGTTCGTCGGCGCGGTAGCTGTGGGCACCGTGATCGGTGCGGGGGAGGCGTTCGCGGATCCGGGCGCGCGGTCGGACCATTCGAACAGTCGCAGCGGTTCGAACGGTCGTGACACCACCGGTTGGCATCACATCGATCCGTTCGGCTACCACCACACACCGCAGAATTCCTTGCGGCGCAACGAACATCAGAACAATCTGCGCGAATACCGCAGTCAACAGAACGCTGCCGAACCAGAGGCCACCGAGAACCGGCCCGCGGGCGCGGCGACGTGGACCTGGGTGCCGCGCGCCGACGGCGATGGCTGGACCGTCTGCCGCGCCCATGCGAAGACGTGCTGACGATGATGGCGATATCGACGGTGCATGAGTCATCGAAGACGAGGGCATTCACCCGGCCTGTGCTACGAGGGGAAGCTGACCTGATCCACCGAGATGACGAAATACGGTGTGGCGCAAGGGAAGCGCCACACCGCACCGGCTCGGTTGGCTAGGGCTGCCAGGTGATCCGACCGCCCTGGAAATCCTGCGCCTTGCCGCCCTCGTAGTCGTATTCCTCGCCGGTCGGGAGCCCGTAGCGCCCGGCTTCTCCGCCATTGGAGACCCACAGGTCGCGGACGGCGCCCCAGACGACATGCGCTCCGGTGCGCGCGGACCAGTAGATCGCGCCACCGGGGAACAGGTTGTAGCGCCCATTGTCCTGCTGGGTGGCCGCCTCATCGGTGAGCGGGAACCCGAGCGCGCCGCTCTCCCAGCCGTAGGCCCCCCACTTATCGCGGATCGCGCCGCCGATCTGGTGCGCGGCGGTGCCGACGGACCAATAGATGGATCCGCCTTGGAAAACGTTGTAGGCACCGGATCCCGTGGGCGTGGCTTGTTGTCGGGTGACCGGGTAGCGCAGCGCCCCGGTTTCCCAGCCGAGGTCGCGCCATTTGTCGCGGATCGCGCCACCGACCTCATTGGCGCCGGTATCGGGATGCCAGTAGATCGAGGCATTGCGCTCGAACGCCTGATATCGACCGCCATTGGCGGCATCGAGCTCCGGGGTCGTCGGATCGCCGAGCGCTCCCGGACCGCCCACCTGGTCGTATTCGACCTCGATGGCGCCGCCGACGTCGAACGGGCCGACGGGCCGCGCGGTCGCGGTGCCGAGACCGACGCTCAGCGCCAAGGCCAGCGCGGCGGTGGTCGATGTCAATGCCGCCCGCGCGTGCGATCCGACGGGTCTGTGGGTGCGAAATTGCCGTGCCAATGCAACTCCTGAGCAGGTCGTAGTCGAACACGAACTTCGGTGATGCCGCGATCTGTCGTCAGGTTGTCGACAGCTTTATCGGCGGCCGAGCAATATCCGTTAGCCAACCTAGCTATTCCGTGCTTCGGAGAGGGGCCAGCGATAGGATTCCCTTGTATGGAACCGGTCAATGACCACTCTGCCGATGACGGCGAAGCTGTGAAATCGTAGGCGCCCGGTCACGAACATACCGCAGTGGTCGGCCCCGCTGGGACGCCGCCCGCGATGTCCGGGCGGCGGGCCTCGTCCCGGTCGGGCGGCGAAACCCCTGCTACCTACAGCCACGGCCGAGGCCGCAACAAGATCGAGTGGCTGCCGCCCAGGTCCTACCGGACATGGGGCGATTGGGGATGTGTGGCTATACGCCGGACGGCTTGCCGGACACTACTTTTCGCGGACGGTGGGCGGCGCGCAACGCGGCGATCTGCGCACCTATGCGGACATCGATCGGGCCGAGGTCGTGCAGCGGCGACCAGACGCTCGTCGGTGATCGACCGCTCCGCGAGGTGCAGCAGCGACTCGCGGGTGCGCTCGTCGAACATAGACGCGATCTTCACCGCCTTGCCGTCGACGGTGGAGTCGAACTGGAAGTCCAACGGCCACGCCAATTTCGGTGCATCCGCCTCGACCGGCGGCACCGACGAGCACCCGGACCGCTTGCGTGGTGTGTGCATGCGTACCTGCAGGCCCTCCTCGCGCCAGAGCCGGTGGATCTTCTTGTTCGCCCCGCAGACCGGCGTCCGGGCCGGCCGGAATCTGCGCGGTCGGCAACCACCTATAGGTGCATCGATGCAGCAGCCCAACAACCTTGCACGCGAACCGTTCCGACAAACCATCACCTCGGTGGGCATGTCCACGACGCGGCGTCCGGCCGCTGGGCTCACCATTATCCCTTGGCGATCTCCCGCAACGCGTCCTTGTCCAGCTCGGATTCTGGCCAACAGCCGCTTCAGTCGGGCGTTCTGTTCCCGCAGATCCTCGAGCTACATGGCCGCGCCGGTGTCCATCCCACCGTACTGGCGGCGCCAGTTGTAAAGCGTCGCCGCCGACACCCCAGCTCGGCGGCGACCTGCTCGCCGGTGCGGCCCTGCAACGCGAGGAAGATCTCGATGGCGCGCAAACGGCCAACCGCGAGCTCATGGCGCAACTGAACAGACGCCGACGTTAGTACTCCAGCCGGACTTCGTGAGGTTGGCGAGTAGCGCTTGATGTCCGGGGTCAGATGCCTCGGTCGTAGAGGTCGAATGCCTCGTTGATCGCACCGTCGAGGATGCAGAAGGTGGTGTAGGAGATCTGTTCGATCCAGCTCTCCAGCCGGGAGACATCTTCGTCGGTAATGAGGTTGTTGCTACGCAGCATGCCCCCGGGCCGTACTCCCCACGCCCGGCCCAAGTGACAGATTCCCCAGAGGGCTCCTACCACCCCGCGGTCGACGTTGTCACCTTGCAGATCGTCTGTGAGGGCCCGCAGGCAAGCCATCACGGAATGGAAATTTTCCTCGTGCAAACCGTCGTAAGGGCGAAGCATGCCGAGAAACCCTTGCTCCCAGCGAGGATCGTGAACGTCGGGATGTGCGCCGCTGTGGAACAGCAGCAATTCGCGGGCGGCGTCCGGTGTCACGGTCGGCCACGATACGCGCTGGGGCTTCGTTGCGGCGGTTCGGCTGATCGGCGCTGGTGATGGCTGGTTCGGGCGCGGTGTTGGTGTCGGCGGCGCCAGAGTGACCAGCTCAGTCGGTGGGCGACGGTGCGGACGGGGATGTGTGCCAGTGTTGTGAACAGGTGACGGATTTCATTGCGAGTCAGGGCAATTAGGCCGGTGGAGGGTTCGTCGGCTGGGTGGACGATGGCGAGGACGGTGAGGAAGGCGTGGGCGAGCATGGCCAGCAGGGTCCAGCGGTGCCAGGATCGCCAACCCCGCACTTGGTGCTGGTCGAGCCCGGTCAGTGTCTTCGCGGTTTGGAAGTTCTCCTCCGTCGACCAGCGCCGGCCGGCCACTTTCACCAGACGAGCCAGCGGCACCGGTTCGCGGTTCCAGCAACGGTAGTAGGCCCGTTCCCCGGTGCGCTGGTTGCGGCGGATCATCAGCCAGCGGTATCCGGGAACGGCGTTGTCCTCGTCGGGGCTGATCTCGATCCAGGCCCAGTCGTAGACGCGGGGGCCCTTGACGCCGTCACCGGCCGAGATCGACTGCCATGCCCGCTTCGGCAACGTCGTGGCGAAGATGTCGGCGCGGGCACGGCCGGTCGCGGTCGTGACCCGATGGTCACAGCTGACGGCGAAAACATAACCGGTGCCACGGGATTCGATCGCGGAACGCAGTTTTGGGTCGCCGCCGTAGACCTCGTCGCCGGTCACCCAGGGCGCGGGGACACCGGCGTCGAGAGCGTCGATGATCAAGTGCTTCGCCAAGGCCGGTTTGGTGGCAAAGCGCACCTGGTCCGGGATGCCCGCCTGTTGGCAGCGAGCTTGGTCGGTGGTCCACGATTTCGGCAGATAGAGGGCACGGTCGAGGAAAGCGTGCCCGGCGGTCGTGGCGTAGGTGAGATATACCGCGACCTGACTGTTCTCGATCCTGCCTGCAGTGCCGGTGTATTGGCGCTGGACACCGACGGTGCACACGCCCTTCTTAAGGTCGCCGGTCTCGTCCACTACGAGCGTGGCATCGGCATCGCCCAGATGCTCGATGACATAGTTGCGCAGGTCATCTCGCAGCCCGTCGTCATCGATCACCGCCGACGCGAGCAGGTGCTGCATAGCGTCGGGAGACCGGTCACCGGCGTATTCGGCGAGGGTCCAACAGTTCTTGCTCGGCAGCTCCGACACCATCCCGTCCAGCATCCGCGCCGCGGTACGGCGAGTCTCCACCCGCACGAACCGGCCACCGACCCGACCAGTAAGCTCCTCGAACTCCCGTTGCCAGCGATCAGACGCTACGCCGTGACCCACGGCCACCGCCAATTCAGTTGTGTCACACACAAACACGACATGATTATGCGGTGGCCGCCCCACGTCCAGCCCGACCACCACCAGCGGCAGCATCGATCACGAAGTCCGGCTGGAGTATTAGCTGTACTTCTTCTCAATATCTCCCTTGATATGGATGTCCTTATCAAAGGTGGCAATATTTTGAACGTAGAGCTCTGAATTGACTTCCAGACCACTGCTGGTGACTACGACGACACGGTCCTGATAGTGGAGGGCATGGATCTCGAGGCGTTCCCAGAACCAGGCGTAATCGCGGACGTCGAGCGTGCCCTGGAGTTGTGTTTTGCCGGTAACCGTGAGATCGCTCTGGAGGCTGCCGATGAGTGTGAGGTCGCCCTGCAGCTCCGTGTCGCCAGTGACGGTGAGGCCGGTGAGGGTGGGGTTCTCGATTGTGACGGCGATAGTGGCGTATTGGTAGATGGGTTCGAAATTGTTCGGGAACGTCGATCCGGGGGTGAGGGTGGCGCGCAGAGTGTAGGTGGTGTCGTTGGTAGGGGGTTTTTGTGCAGGATGCTTTGGCGGGGGGTTTTTCTGTAGGATGCATTCGGTTGCGGAGTCGTCGAAGACAACTTTCCCGGACCCGTCGTAGATGACGAAGTGGGTGCCGTTGCTTTCCCATGCGAGTCCGATGGGTTCGTCGAGTTGGAACTTGGTTTTCGGGGCGGTTGGGCCGCCATATCCGAACGCCAGGAAATTGTTGATGAAGAGGGTTTGCGGCTCGACACCGAGAGTGAATGTGCGTTTTCTGAGCACGGATTTCGCGGTGCCGCTGGTCGCCGACATTTCGAGCACCTCGCAGGCGAGCGGTCCCGTATTGCTCACCGTGCCTTTCAAACCGATATCGAATTGCGAATCGAAGGATTTTCCGGGTTGTAGCGACGTGAATTTTTTCCGCCAGTACAGAGCTCCGGACTCTTCGCCCTCATCTCCGGGATCGACATTGCTGCTGGGTTCCCAATTCGCGCTGCTGTACGACCATTCTGGTTCCTCTGCGAAATACGCATTTCCATCGACGTCGTTCTTGGGGACGCTGATCTGGATCGATGTGCAGTACACCGCAGGCGTCTTGGGTTTCAGGACCGAGATCGCGATGCGGCTCGTGCCGTCTGCTTGCAGGGGCGTCGGGTTGGTGGCGAATCGGTAGGTGAGCAGCGGGGGTGTCGGGTTGGTTGGCATCAGTGGTCCTGTTTCGGGTCGTCGAGGTTGGTGGTGAAGCGGAGCAGGCCGTCCATGGCTGTGGTCGGGGCGTTGGGGAATTGGGCATCGGGTACCACCGAGGCAAGGGAATGAGGAATCCAGGTGTTTTTCGGAGCAGGTTGCAGCCAGGTCCAGGTGCCGTGTTTTTCGCTGGGTTGGGGGAAAGCGATGGATTTGTCTGTGCCGGGGACAGAGACGAGGGGACCTATGTGGAAGAGGGCCTCTATGTGGTCGAGGGGGGCTTGGATATGGCCGGGGGGTATCGAGATTTCGGCGGTGGGGGTTATGCCGGTGACGGCGTGGACTTTTGCGTGCGGATCCATCAGGAGCAGGAGTTTGGTGGGGGTGGTGGCAGCGAAGGTGAGTTGGAGGTAGTTCGTTCCCGAGGGGCTGGTGCTGGGGCCGAGAGGGCCTATTTGGTTGGCGTAGTGTTGTTTTCCGTCGGGGACGGCGACGCTGTTGAAGTGGTCGAAGCGGTACGCGCCGTGGGTGTCGGTGGTGAAGTAGCCGACGAGGCCGTCGTCGCGGGCCCACTGGTCACCCAGACGGACGGCGAAATCGTGCTTGGTGAATTCCGACTCCGGGAGTTTCAGGGTTGCGCCCCACCCTGTGGGGAAGATCGGGACGCCGTCGAGGCGGAGGCGGAGTTGTGCTTGGACGAGGGCCAAGGGTCTGCCGATGAGGACCGAGAGGTTGTGGTCGGGGCGGGCACCGAGGGGGTCGACGCTCCAGAGGGTTTGGTCGATGACGTCCAGGAACTCGGTGAAATTGTCGGCGTTGGCGAGTTGCGGGGAACCGATGAGGCCGGCGACGACCGGGGCGCGGACAGCCAATTGCTCGAGGGTAGTGAGGGTTGCGTCCGGGGGTGGTTCCCAATGGCCGCCGGTGGTGAGCAGCCGGTAGGTGCCGAGCAGGCCGCCGGCGGGGTCGTAGAGCAACAGGCTGTGGTCGAGGTGGTTGGGCAGCAGCCAGCCGCCGATGGGGTTGGCTTCGGCGTCGGTGCCGACTATGCGGGTGCCGGTCATGCCGTCGAGGAGGTCGAAGTCGAGGCGGGCCGGTTGCAGCAGACGCGGCGGGAGTTGCGCGATGGACTCGATGTCGGGGTCGAGTTTGGTGTCGGCGGCGAAGGCGTCATCGACGACGACCGGGAAGTTCTTGTAGTCGAACAGGCCGGCATATTTGGGGTCGGAGTTGACGACATCCAGGACGCGACCGAACTTGTCGTAGAGGAACAGTTGTTCGAAATAGATTTGGCCCTGGCGGGTTTCGTGGAAGGGGGCGTCGTCACCACCGGGTAGGTAGGGGACGGTGGAGATGCGCCCGAGGTAGCGCACGGGGAGGCCGTCGGAGGTGGCGGCGTCGGGGTAGCCGGCCAGTTCGGCGATGTGGCGTTCGTCGGGGTCTGCGGCGACCGGGCGGCGGAAGGCGCGCGGGTCACGGGCTGCCAGGCGGTCGTTGAAGCCGGTCATCTCCTGGGCGAGGAAGCCCCAACCACCCACGGCGGCAATCCATTTGGTCAATTGCTCGTGCTGCTCGGCGGTGCCGTGGTCGGTGACGAACTTCTCCAGGCGGGCGGCGAACATGCTGCGCGGATGCGGGCTCAGACCCGAAATACCCTTGATGACAACGGGTTCGTCGGGGTCGGGGATCTCGGCTTTGCCGGGGGTGAAGCGGTAGTCGGTGCCGTCGAATGTCCAACATCGTTGCTTGTCGACGAGATACGGGATGGGCAGGTAGCGGGTCTTCCATTCCATGAACAGCGGTTCCCACGGCTGCGTCCAGGCTTGCAGGCCGAGTGCGGGCAGGGTTCCGGTGTAGTCGGCCGGTTTGTGCGCGGTGAGGACGGCGGTGACGGCATCGGCGGACACCTTCGCGGCAGCCGCCAATGCGGCGGCGTTACCGGGATCGAGCAGGAAGTACTCCGCAAGCAGCGCCAGCACGGTGTCCGGCAGTGCCGCGCTGTTGGGGAATCCCGGCATGGCACCTTGACCAGGTGTGGCGGTAATTGCCTTGCCCGACACCGTGACCCGGGTGATCAGGCTCGAACCGTGGTCGTCCACCGTCCGTACCGGCAAGGGCTCGTCGTCTCCGATGACATCGCTCGACGGTTGTATCCCCGACAGTGCTACCACTGGGTTGTTGGGTCGCCAGAACGGTGTTTTCGGGATCGCCTTCAGATTCGCGCCCTCCGGTATCTTACGGGCCTGCGCGAAGGAGCCGATGCCGGCTTGCATGGCCGCGTGCGCTGTCGCGTGCGTGCTGCTCGGATCCGGTTGCGGCACAGCGTTTGCCAGATCGCGCGCCTCGATGATCAGGCGGCGCACAGTGTGCGCCAGCCCGGGCTGTTCGGGGTCGAGTTCGGCGTCCATTTCGTCGGGGTCGGGCGTGCCGTCCTCTTCGGGATCCACCCAGTCGTATTGACCGCGCTTGAGCCACAACGCATTCAGCCGCCACTGCGCCGAGGCCAACTCGCCCAGCTTCTCGTCCAGGGCACGCTGGGTGTCGTTGAGTCTGTCGAGCCAGTTCGGGGCGACGATGGTGCGGGGTGCGCCCTCGGGTGACGGCGGTGGGGTGAGCGTCCAGTGGTATCCCCCGCCGGAGGCGTCGAACCAGGAATTGCGAATGCTGCGCTGTACCAGCGCGTCTCCTCCGCTCTGGTCGGCCAGCGGCAGGACGCCGTGCAGGAATGCGCGCAGCAGCTGCATTTCGGCGGGATCCAGGGGCGCGACGCCGTTCATGGCGCGGCCGGCGAGGGCAGCGAAGGCATCCTCGGTGGTATTGCCGATCGCGGCGTCGAGAGCACCGCCGTTGCGGACCTGCCGCAACGGACTTTGCGGTGCAGATTTTGGGTCCCATTTCACGGTGAGCGCATTTCCGGAGTACAGGCTGCGGGTGGCCGGTGTGACCTTGGCGTCCTGGGTGGGGTTCCCGGTCAGGCGCGGGTCCAGCCATTCGAGCCGCTCCAGCAGTTCCGGATAGGTGAACCCGGACGGCAGTGTCGCCAGCACGTCGGCGCTCGGATTCGAATACCAGCCGACGACGTGATAGCCGAGCGTGTCCGCCGCGGGAACGTCGGCGAGGTCGTCGATGAAGGAGAAGATATTGCTGTTGTGCGGTGTGTAGGAAGGAAAGTAGGGGTTGCCCGCGCCGATGGCGGTCAGGAACAGCGGGTCGGTGGCGGCGCGTTCCTTCCACGATCCAGCGGCGTGTGCGTCGAACGCCATTCCGATCGGGACACGGTAGGTGCCGAGGGCCACCGTGGTGGGACTGGCATTCTTGCGGTAGGGGTCGCGACTGGCTCCCCACGCGGTTCTGGTCGACTCGCCGATCACATGGTTGGTGGAGTACGCCAGATCATGTCCGCCGTTCTTCGCGTCCTCGGACCATATGCTGTGCGGGCAGTCGCTTTCGATCACCCAGCTCTTGGCCTTGCGCGGGTTGGTGCCGCTGAAGCGGGTGAGCAGCCAGCGGTTTGGAACCACGGGGAAGGTGAGCTCACCGGTCATCTGATCCTGGATGCCGTGGCGCAGACCGCGCGGCAGCGTCCAATGCAGGTGGACGCCTTTGCCGGTGAGCTTCGGATCGCCGATCTGATTCTCGCCCTCGTCGGGGTCAGGACTGCTGAAATTGTCGAGGGCGGTGTAGCTTTCGCGCCAGATACGGAAGGTGTCCTCGTCCAGGACGGCTTGGGTGACTACGAACGCATCGAGTGAAACGG
Organism: Nocardia sp. NPDC004278; assembly: GCF_053602975.1. Lineage (NCBI taxonomy): Bacteria > Bacillati > Actinomycetota > Actinomycetes > Mycobacteriales > Nocardiaceae > Nocardia > Nocardia sp. NPDC004278. The sequence continues at coordinate 76,738 of NZ_JBSGEQ010000029.1, read as the reverse complement.
GAACTACGAGGGTGGGACGCATGCTGATTCCTTAGCTGCGGTCGGGGCCTTCGAAGCCGATCGCCTCGGGCGCCCGGACCATTTGCAGGGCGAGGTCGGCGGGGCCGACGGGCGCGACGGATCGTTTGTGAGCGTCGGCGAGTGCGGATTCGAGATTCGGCACGAGGCGACTCAGATCGAGAACCCGGTAGCCGAGGCCGGACCGCACGTTGTCGAAGACCGAGAACTTCAGGTCATCAGGGAAGGTATCGCCAAGGTGCGAGCCCTTGGAATCCTTGGACGGCAACAGATTACGCAAGGGGATGTATCCCTCGTCGTCGACACCGAAGCGGAACCCCTCCTGGGGCTCGCGCAGCTCGACAAGGGAGGGGATGCCCTCGAACAGGCACAGCAGCACGTTCGGCGAGAGATGGTCCATGCGCAGTATCGGAAGGCGCTTTCCCGCAGGGTCGTAACCGCGCACCGCCAGGTTCGGCCAGCCGGAGACGATTGCCGAACGCAGTAGGAATCCAGAAATGCGCTGCGGCGCCTCGGCGTCGGCTGAGCCACGCGGACGGTGTGCGGCCACTCCACGCGACTCGTCCCGATGCGCCAAGGCATTCTGCGTCGCTGACACCCGAACGTAGTCGCCGACGATCCGATCCTGCACGCCATCGCGGCTGGACTGTGATCCGATGCTCAGCGCACCGGATACCAAGGCGTTCAACCAGTTCCAGTCGAGGTGGAAGAATCGTAGCGACTCGACCGGCAGGATGGCCTCTTGCGGGACGAGCTGGGTGAACGGCACACCGTAGAGCAGTATCCGCTGCCCGAGCCAGGCTGCGATCGGCGCGAGGTGCTCCGACAGCGGCGGCTGTCCGATGGCGGATTGCAGGGCCGCTCGGGTTTGCGGCGAGTCGAGGAAGCCGGCAAGCGCGGCATGCGGATCCGGCGGTGGCGCGACAGGTGCGGGCGGGGTCCACGCCTTACTGGGCCTGGCGGGTGCCTTGCCCAGCGTGCTCATGAGATTGCCGTCCAGCATGGCACCGAACGCCGCAACCGCGCTCGACGAGCCAGCACCGGCAGGCAGATGCGTGCTGACGTATTGCTGATAGAGCTTGTCGGCCACACCGCGTGCGGCTCGCTTCAGCACCATGAGGTCCTGCGCGAACGCCGAATCACTGACGGCCAGAGCCCTTCCCATCTCGAATGCGGACGCGAGAGAGACATCGAAACTGCCCCATGCCGGGTCGTAGCCGATGAGCGCGTCCGACGAGGTCGCGGTGGCCGCCCGCGGTGTGGCGGCCGGGACGACCGGGGTGAACGGACCCCGATACCAGGCGTACGTGGATTCCCCCGAGCGCGTCGAATAGGGCAGCGGTACGAAACCGTCATTGAGCCGGCGGGCCACTTGGCGTTGTGGCGCAGTGGAATTCGTGGTGTCCGGGTAGGGCGAGGACAGTCTGAGCCACATCTGTTCGGCCGGAGCGCGGGTGGCCGAATTCGGCAGACACGCCAGAGCCTCGGCCAGTTCGCGGAAGTCGCCCTTCGGGTCGGAGTAGCACCAGAACGACCAGCTGCACAGCGACAGCAGTGCCACCGAGCTGTGCCCGCCGAAGTTGGGGTTGTCCACCAGCATCTTCTCGTGACCCTCGAGCGAGACCAGGTGCACGATGTTCTTGGTTCCGGTCGCGGCGTCGCCCGCCGTGGGGAATCGAGACGCGACAACCACCGAGAACAGGCCGTCTTCGGCGATGCCCAGGATCGGGCGGTCGGCGGTGTTCGCGCCTCGTGCGTGCGTAAGGTAGTGCGCCTCGGTGAGTCTCGGTGTCACCGCGCGGAAGGCGTCCGCAGTGATCTGGATGTAGCAGCAGGGTGAGTCGGTGGCGATATCGGGTTCGCGGGACAGCGCGGGCTTGAGGACGCTGGAGTCCTTGGCGAGGAAATCTTGCACGGTGGCATTGATGGTGCGGGTGCGATCGGTGATCGCACCGACCAGTTGGTCCTCGGTGAGAACCAGCAACGCCAACCACGGTGTGCCGTCCTTGGCGGCCATGGTGCGCTCCCACGGCAGCATCGGATCACCCAGGACCACGTGCGGCAACACCCTGTCGAACTGGCCGCTACTGGAATCGGCCGGCTGTTTGGCCAGCACCGCGCCGGGATCGATCGAGATCTGCGGGCCGCGGACCGTGAACTGCTGTGTGGCGTGGAACTTTCCGTCCTCGATGATCGATGAAGCATCGGAACCGGTCCCCGTCAACAGATCATGGGTGACCTCGATCGAATAGTTCCCGGCTTGCAGGCCCGGCACATAGTTGTCGTGCAGTTCGACATCGCCCGGTGGAATCGTGTCACGGGCGAGATGCGGGCGGCTACTCATGACGGGTTCCCCGCTTTCTGGACCATCGGCGCCTGAGCGAACAGGTGAGTGGCCTCGGCGGCCAGGGTTGCCAGGTTGTCGTTGCCGCCGGTGTAGAGCTTGGCGGCCAACAGCGCGGCGAAAACCTGATCGCGGCTCTTCTTGGCCGGGTCGGCCGCGGCCTTGGCAAGGTCCGCCATCGCGTTCTTGTCGGGCGCGGACAGATAGTCCTCGTTGTCGGCGGGATGCTGCGGCAGCGGCGACAGGCCGGGCTGGATCTCCTCGAATGCGTAGGTGCTGAGCGGGAATACGCCGCGCGACGGTGCTAGCGTCGGGCGTGGTGCCTGCACCTGATAGCCGACCTGCTGGTCGGAGACGACATCGGCGCTGGGCCCGCCGGGCGTGTGGACGAACGGTGAGGGCGGTGAACCCCACAGCGACGCGGGCAGATTGTGTTTGCCCGGGGTGATGGTCCACCCGTCGATCTTGATATCTCTTCCGTTGTGCTGCACCGTCATTCGATGCACACCGGCCAGACCCGTGCGGTTCATCGGCCGGATGTCGATGCCCGGACCGTCGCCTTGCTGCGGGGTCAGTGGTGCGGTACCGATCCGCAGATGACTCGCGGGGATCGCCGACTGGGTGGTGAAACGCAAGTCGCGTGCGCGAACCAGCCAGCGTTTACCACCCGAACTCCCGGCATCCGGGATGCCGCTGTCCAGCCCGCTCACCACAGTGATCGCGAGCACCTTGTCCCGCGCGGGCAGCATGGCCGAAACCTCTCGCCACGTCAGGGGTTTGGCTGGCAGTGCACGACCGTTGTCGCCGAACGCGATGGTCACTTTGAACACGAGAAGCTTCACCGTGACGGTGCCGCCGAACGGTGTCCCCCACAACCGCAGCGAGGCACCGACCGATACCGAGAACGTCTTTTGGACACCCAAGACGGACATCGTGACCGATGCGCCGATCTCGATGCCGATCCCTGCGGTGAACGCGAACGGCCGCCACGACACCAGCAGATCGGCTTGCGCGGTGAACCACGCTTGGACCGGACCCCACTGATACAGCACCTGAAGGTGCGTGCCGGCCATCGCACACGACGGGGTCACCGCCAGATAGGCCTCAGCGGTGATCGACACCATGCTGCTGACCGCCCAGCGGATACCCAAGCGCGGGACGGCCGGGAAATAAGACGGCACCTGGAACGCCGGGTGATACCCACCGAGGGTGAAAACGAACTGTCCCGCATGAGGATTCGAGCCGAACCACAAGCCAGCAGCGAAACCGCCGGTGAGATGGCAATCCTTGGTCAGAACGTAGGATGCCGCCGACAGTTGAGCCTGCGCCTGCGCGATACCGTCGATCGGCCGCAGGGTGGCTTCGAGACCGAGCTCGGCATAGACATAGATTTCCGCCGACTCGTCCTTCAACGGAAGTTGCAGAATCGCGGTTCCCAACATGGCGAAAATCAGGTCGTGGCCGAACTCGGCGGCCAGCACGACGGTCGCCGTCACCACCTCGGAAACCGTCAGCTGCGCGCCCACGCCCAGCCAATAGTTGCCTTCCCGCGGCGCAATCCACTCCTTTGGTGTGGCACCCGGTGCGGCCGGCTTACGACCCTCCAAGACGTCGAGGACATCCATCGCCTTCTGGCCCGGCTTGTCCAGCACCAGCAACGGGAAGTTCGGAACCTCCGCGGCAGACGGGATCTTCAAGTCCCGGTTGAAGCCGAAACCGGCCATCAGCGCGGTAATGATCAGAGGCGGCTCACCGATCGGCACATCCAGCTGCGCGAAGACGAACAGAGACGGCTTGCCGTCGGACGCAGACGACTTGCCGTCGGACAGTTGCGCATACGACCCGACCGCGGACAGCGAAAACTTTTGCGTCTCGACGACAGCGGCACCGTCGTATTGGAAATCAATACCCTTCGGCGGATTCAGAACATGCAGCAGCGCACCGGAAACCGTCAGAGACGGATTGGTGAACGCCACCCCCAGACCCGACAGCGCGAACGTCGGCTCGAACTTGTCCAGCGGCGACCCCACCGCCAGACCATCGAAGCTCAAAGTCAACGGCCCCAGCTTGACTGCGGCATCGAGCGCGAACAGCAGCGCATTGTGCTGATAGATCAGTCCGATCCGATCGACCTGCAACACACCGAGCTGCTTTTGCACCTGCACCCACACACTCGGCGAATTCGACGGGGGCGCGGCACCCGCGGCCAGAACCACCGATTGCGGCGCACTGGCCGCCGCAGGCAAACCCAGAGCCACGGGGACTGGTTCGCCACCGAGCATCAACGTCGCCTGAACAGCTGGACCGGCCTTCAGCCCCCCGGCCGGTATCGACTGCACCTCGGCAATCCTGAGCAGCGTGTTGACGGAGTCGGCCGTCGCGGAATCCACGGCACCGGTGCTGTACAGCACCTGGAGATCGTCGATGCTCAGCGTCCCGATCGAGGTCAAGAAGCCACCCACCAACGGCAGATTCGCCAGATCCAGGCTCATACCCAGATCGAACCCGACCAGCAAACTCGGTTGTCCCGCCGTGGTTTTCGCTCGGATGACCTTCGCATCGCGCAGACCCACCCGCAGCCCCTCGGGAACCACCACCGCCAGATCGGCGGAGAATTCACCGACCCACTCCCGAAGATCCACTTGCGCACCGGTACCCACGTTGGTGTAGGCACCGATCACGGTCTGGGTGCTGCCCTTGGTGTCGAAGAGCAGATCGAGTTCGAAACTGCCGACGATCAGGCGTCCGCCGTACTGGGCGTCGCTCTCGGTGCGCGTAATGGTGGCACCGATCGACGCGGTGAGCGTGTCGGTAATGCGGATGTCGCCGACACAGGTGAACCGGAACTCCTTGCTACCGGCCTTGTGCGAAAGCCAGAAACTGGTCAGTTTCAGGCTCGAAATCGGCTCGGGTACAGCGCGTTTCAGTTTCAGTGCCGGAAGCAACGCCGCCATTGTGACGGCCTCGCCCGCCGGGATGCCACCTTCGAACATCCAGCCGCCGTCCGCGCCGGGTGTGCGTGCCGCAGTGATCTCGATGGGGATCGACCCGGCGATGTTCACCGTTCCCGAAAACCGGCCGACGGTCCCCTCATCCGGGCTGTAGGCCAGCGTCATCGAAAGCTCTTCGATCGCGAAATCGACTATCTTCCAAGTACTGTCGAAATCCATCGACAGCTCGTAGATACCGCCGAACCCGCCGCTGAAACGCAGCTCCCGAATCTTGAGACCGATCGGCACCTGCGGTGTCAGCAGACGGAATCCATCGAGGAGACGCGAGACATCGATCGCGTCTTTCGATACACCCGGCTTCAAACTACCGGTGATGTACTTGTCCTCCAGCCACAGCGCAACGACCAAGTCGACATCGCTGGGGAACGGAAGCTCGGCGGTGACCCCTGTCGATGCGACCACATAGGTGATCGGCGTCGCATCGGCCTTCTTCTCGAAGCGATAGTCGAATCCCAGAACCTCACCCAGGGTGAGCTTCAGATCTTGCAGCCCTTTCTGCAGATCCGCCAACCGATCCTTGACGAGTAGCTCGACGAGCGTGGCCAGGGTGAACGCCTTGGCCTGCACCGACCGCACGGCTGCACGCAACGCACCGGATTCGTTCGCGGTGAGTGTGGAAAACACTGGCGTCCCATCGAACTTGCCACTCAGCACGCAGGTGACCGTGCCGTCCTGCAAAACCGTGACCGCCATCCCGGTCACGGTCGTGGCGGGGGCTGCACCCGCTGGCCAAGCCTGCTCGGTCCATGAGACGGAAACCGTCAGTGACTTTCCCCCGGTGAGTTCCGGAGCCAGCGACCCCCCGGCGGCTTGGATCTCACAGCCGGCGAAGGTACCCAGCATATCTCGTAACTGATCGGGCAACTGATCATCGGACGACTCGAGAACCGGCACCCCGCCCAACCCGATCAAATGCTCTCTCAAAGCGTTCAGATCGAGCGCGGACTGTTTTTGCGGCGAATCATTCATGACCGGCTCTTCCATCGTGCCCCCGAATTGCCCAGAGCTTCCATGGCCATCGGGCGGCTGACCCAACAACTTCCGCGACGAAATCCCGCGGTCGTGCCATCCGCAGCTTTACTCAGTGCCTCCCAGTCTCTTATTATCAGATAGAATGGCGGCATTCGTTTTATTTCGACTTTATTTTTATCGTCACCTTTGAATTCCCCCCAACAATAATTCGACGGCGGTTGATTGCCCAGAGGAATTCCGCGCACCCATTTCTTGCCGAGATGATCACGGTACCCATCGAAACGCGCCATCTCCGATGTCATTCGCGCCAGTCGATGCAGCGACATTGTTACTTCCTCCAGACCTCTCGACAGAGCGTTCCTACGATAATCACCGTGTAGCGTGCGATTCAGGCCGGACAGATACCTGTGCAATACTCGAATATCTTTGAAAAAGCGGTCTTTCGAGAGCAAGTCACCCGCGTTGTCATTACCCCTGGAGTAACTAATATCAACATAGATTTTGCCTTCAGCAGGCGTCGCGCCCAGATATCCCCTACCGCGATACGGCAGCTTCGCCAAGGCCGTCGACCAATTTCCCTGAGCCCATTCCTGATTATCCCAGGCCGCCATGAACCGAACATCGGCGTCTTCACGGTCAACTGTCCAGCCCCGAAGATACAGATTCGACTTTTGGAAATATAGATCGACCGATCCCTCAGGCCAGCCACCCCCGACTTCTTCCGGGAACGAGAATCTTACCGTGAAGAAATGATGATCCAGGTCTCTGGGTTGTCTTTCCCAAGTCCCGTATCGCTGTCTCAGAAACGCGATCATCCTGCTGTATGGGTCCTTTGCGAAGGCATCTTTATTGAAGTCTTCCGACCTATCGGCATCATCCAACGGCATGGCAGAACTCTTTTCGCGCAGCAGAGCAGAATCCAACGGACACGCGGAGTAGATCCATTCATGAGATCGCGGCCATCTTATCAGGATTGCCTAGGTGGGAACGGCGAATCGCCCGCAATAGATTGCGGGCAATGACGGTGGCGGAATGGCTAATTTTCAGCGTCGGTTGAATTCATCGACGCCAAGAGAATCGGGGGGCATTTTACCATCGTGCACGATCTGTCGCAGGCGCCGACCTGTCGGGTCGCTGAGTCGAGGCGGTCAACGATGCGCTGCAGTGCCCGAGAGTTGCGGGGGACATCGAGAGGACAACGCTCCCGAGGATCCGTCAGGGCTTCCCATGAAGATCCGCAGCAATCGACGAGCATGCATCCGGCCCTCCTGCCCCATCCAGAGCAGGCGATACCGGTGGCGAAATGACACCAAATGTGCAGTGCCGCAGCGGCTTTACCTGACAATAGGTCGTCTCTGATCCCACTCGAGCCTGGCAATCACTGCCAGTGTGTAACGCGCGCCGCCACGAACGACGCTCGCGCTGGAAGCGGGTGGGCGCCGGAACGGAAGACTGGCGGGGGGCTTACGAGGCACGGCCCTTTCTGGTCGTTGTCCGCGGTCGATCATTCCACGCCGGTCATATGAATGGGCGTGGCCGATGCCGTCCGGACGGGATGCAGCAGTTGCTGCGGCGTGATCATACACCCCACCCGCACCCTGGCCCTGGCCGCCATGGCGAAATCCGCTCTGGTGCACGCCATGTCAATCGACTCCTGATGCTTGCCGGAACTGCCATCAATTGGCTACCGTGGAATACGTTTGCCGAGAAGATCATTGGCAAATCATGTCGGCCACTCACGGGGAGGTTCCTGACGTCATCGTGGCCTGCGGGCCACACCAGAGGCCGAGCGGTCTGTCCGACTCGACTTCACCGGAGGATAGGGCCTCGATGATGGTATCGGAAATCAATGAATACCAAGGCGCGTCACCTGATGCGGTCCGCCATCACTATGACATCGGAACCGAGTTCTATCGGCTGTGGCTCGACAGCAGCCTGACCTACTCGTGCGCATTATGGTCCGAGGGCGACGATCTCGACCGTGCGCAGCAGCGCAAGCTCGACTATCTGATCGAGCGGGCCGACATCGCCGGCGCGCAGCGCGTGCTCGACATCGGGTGTGGCTGGGGCAGCCTGATGCGAAGGGTAGCCGACCGGAACCGGCAGGCCCGCATCACCGGCCTCACTCTCAGCCGAGACCAATACGACTACGTCCGAACGCATTCCACCGATCGGATCGATGTCCAGCTCGGACACTGGAACACACATCATCCCGACCATGCTTATGACGTCATATTCTGCGTCGGCGCACTCGAACACTTCGTGAAATTCGGACTGTCTCGCCGTGACCGCACCGCGGCCTACCGAGAGTTCTTCACCCACTGCTCTCACATGCTCCGCCCAGGCGGCGGGCTGGTCATCCAAACGATCGGCAAGGGCAACCGGCCGCTGGACCACAACGCGCTCAACGATGTGCAGTTCCTGGCGAACGAGATATTTCCGGAATCGGATCCACCGCGACTGTCCGAACTCGCCCACGCCGCGGAGAAACTTTCCGAAATCGGTTCGGTGGTCAACGATCGTCACGACTACTCGACCACCTGTGCGGAGTGGCTGCGCAGACTCCGGTCACACCGCACGGACGCGGAACGGCTCGTCGGCGCCCGCATCGCCGAGGCATACGAACGTTATCTGGAGGCGTCCATCCGGCAGTTCGACCGGGAACACCTTGTGCTCTACCGAATCTCGCTTCGCAAGGTGGCTGATCCGCCGCCGGAGGCGTGACCGGCCCTCTACCCAGCGAGGAGTCAGGCATGAACCCGGGACCCACGCCCCGCGTGAACGATGTCATCACCGAACTCGACGACCTGCGCGTCGACCTGGCTGGACGCCACCGGGCCACAGCCAGCGCGGGAGCGACGATCGACCCCGCGGTGGTCGATGCCGATATGCGCGCCCTCGACCGCGACGGGTACGTCGTTTTACCGGACCTGATCACACCTGAAGAATGCGAACGCATACGCGTCGCAAGTACCGCTCTGCTCGGACCATTCGGCCGAAATACGTTCGAGGGCAAACAAACCCAGCGGGTGTACAGCCTGCTCGAGAAGACCCGCGTATACGACCGGCTGCTCGACCATCCGCGCGTGCTGGCCCTGCTCGACCGGCTGTTCCTGCCGAATTACCTGCTCTCCCAGCTGCAGGTGATCAACATCCTCCCCGGTGAGCAGGCCCAGCTCCTGCACCACGACGACGGCTTCTATCCGATTCCCAGGCCCCGCCCGCCGCTGAGTGCCGCGACGATGTGGGCCATAGACCCGTTCACAGATCGCAACGGCAGCACGGTGATTCTGCCCGGCAGCCACCGATGGGATGCACGCCAGCCGACCGAATCCGACGCCCGGGTCAGCGCGCGGATGCCCGCTGGCTCGTGCGTGTTCTACCTCGGAACCCTCTGGCACGGCGGCGGCGCGAACCAGACCACCGCTGCTCGGCTCGCCGTGACCGCACAGTATTGCGAGCCGTGGCTGCGCCCTCAGGAGGCGTACACGCTGTCGACCAGCCGAGAAACCGCACGAACGGTGTCCGAGGACATCCGCCGCATGCTCGGCTATAGCATCCACCCACCGTTCATGGGGGCTGTCGACGGCATGCACCCGAAGCGGCTTCTCGAAACCCCCGATCCGGCAGTCCCACAGACGGGCGCTTAGCCGAATTATGCTGCTCTACCGAACCTTCCCGATGAGCCGATCCCGTCGCTCCCGCTGACCGGCCAGATCCGATTTAAGCTACCTATCGGCCGACAAATCTCGCGAATCCGCACAGAGCCCGGCTGCCGGATCTCTACCGATCTGAATAGAGGAGGAAACGATCCGACCGCTGCGGAGCGACGCAAAGCCGAGCTGAAGGTTGCATCCGAAGGTATCCCTAAACCATGCGATCGACTCGGGATCCAGTGGTCAGTGGTGAACTCTGAACTACAACTACAATAAGGCATATGTTCCAGTCGACGAGAATTGTGCTGGCATCTCGGCCGGAGGGCGCACCGACTCCGGAGAATTTCCGGATCGAGACCGTGGGGTTGCCGGAGCCCGGCGCAGGGGAAGTGTTGTTGCGCACGCGGTATTTATCGCTGGATCCGTATATGCGTGGGCGGATGAGCGCCGCGGAATCATATGCGGCGTCGGTCGAGGTCGGGGATGTGATGGTCGGTGGCACGGTCGCCGAGGTGCTCGAATCGCGTGATCCGTCGCTGGCGAAAGGCGATGTGGTGCTGGCCTATTCGGGCTGGCAGACGCATCAGGTCGCGCCCGCGGCGGGGCTGCGCAAGCTGGATTCGGACAAAGCGCCGATATCGACCGCGCTCGGTGTGCTCGGCATGCCGGGCTTCACGGCCTATTCCGGACTGTTGAAGATCGGGCAGCCAAAGGCGGGGGAGACCCTGGTGGTGGCCGCCGCAAGCGGTCCGGTCGGTTCCGCAGTCGGCCAGATCGCCCGCATCAAAGGCGCGCGGGCGGTCGGCATCGCGGGTGGGCCGGAGAAATGCGCCTATGTCCGTACGGAATTGGGCTTCGATGTCGCGATCGACCACCGCGCACCGGATTTCGCAGACCAATTGCGCACGGCAGTCCCCGACGGTATCGACATCTATTTCGAAAATGTCGGCGGTGCGGTGGCGGACGCGGTGTACCCGCTGCTGAATACCTATGCGCGCGTGCCGGTTTGCGGACTCATTGCGAATTACAATGCGACCGGAGCGCCCGCGGGACCCGATCGGCTGCCCGGCTTCTACGGTCGCATTCTGACCAAGAGCCTGACGGTGCGCGGATTCATCCAGAGCGAATTCGTCCGCGAGATGTACAAGGACTTCTTGCGGGAGATGTCGGGTTGGATCGCCGAGGGCCGGGTCCGCTACCGCGAGGACATTGTCGACGGCCTCGAGCATGCGCCGGAGGCGTTCATCGGCATGCTCGAGGGCCGCAATTTCGGCAAGCTCCTCGTGCGGGTCGGGTAGCGGACCCGGGCCGGATCACACCGGCTGCGGCGACAGCGCGATCTTTGCCGACCGCCCCGGCGTTTCGCTCGCGGCGGCGGCATCGGCCGCGGCCTCCAGCGGGTAGGTGGCCTCGACGTCGAGTCGCAGCGCACCCGTTGCCGCCATGCCCACCAATTCGCCGATCAGCCGCCGCATCTCCTCACTGCTGGTCTGCTCGGCCCGCTTGGTACCCCAAAAGCCCTTGATGACAGCCTGTTTGAAGATCAGCGGACCCGGATTGACGGATAGCGGCTGACCGGAGAGCGCACCGAACGAGATCAGCTCACCACCCGGGCCGAGCAGCGAGAGCAGCGCGTCGGCCGCCCGCCCGCCGACCTGGTCCACGGCGCGCACGACCGGCGCGCCCGCCGTCGATGCGATGGCGCGGTCGAGCCAGCCCTCGGATTCGGTATCGAAGACCGGCTCGAAGCCCAGCTCGCGCAATGCCTTTTCCGACGCCGAACCGCGCACCAGGTTGAGCACCTTGATACCACGTTGCCGCGCAAGCACATTCATCAGGCGGCCGACCGCACCGTTGGCGGCATTGATCGCGATCCAGTCGCCGGGCGCCACCCGCAGATCCTCCAGCAGCATCAAGGAGCTGAGCGGCATTGCCAACAGTTGCGCCGCCGTCTGATCGGAGATGCTGTCGGGCAGCGGAACCACCTGCGTCGCCCTGGCCAGGAAGTACTCGGCCCACACCTGGTGGATGCCGGAAACGCTCACGCGCTGACCGACCTCCAGCCCGGTCACATCCGCGCCCACCGCGTCGATCCGGCCGACGGCCTCGGTGCCCGGAATCGCGGGCAACTCCGGTTTATAGCCGTATACGCCACGGATGGTCGCCAGATCGTGATTGTGAATGGGCGCGAGAATGAGCTCGATCCGCACCTGACCCGCGCCCGGTTCGGGCGTCGGCCGCTGCGCGATGGTGAGCACATCCTTTGGTTCGCCGAAACTTTCGATGACTACGGCACGCATGGTGAATTCCTTTCGTCAGTCGTCAGCGAGGGTGACCCGGACGTCGATATTGCCGCGGGTCGCGTTGGAGTACGGGCACACCTGGTGTGCCTTATCCGCGATGGCCTGCGCCTCGGCGGGAGACAGGTGCGGCAGCGAAATCTCGAGGGTGACGGTCAGCTCGAAGCCGCCCGCCTCGTTCGGGCCGATGCCGACCTTCGCGCCCACCGCGGAATCGTCGACATTAGCGCCTTCGCGCTTGCCGACCAGGCGCAGTGCGCTGTGGAAGCAGGCCGCGTAGCCCGATGCGAAGAGCTGCTCCGGGTTGGTGCCAACGCCGCTGCCACCCATTTCCTTGGGGATGTCGAGGGCGAGGTCGAGCTTGCCGTCGGAGGTGCGGGCGTGGCCGTTGCGTCCGTCGCCGGTCGCGAGGGCTTCGGCGGTGTACAGGACGGTCATGTCTGACTCTCTTTCGATCGGGGGTGCAGCATCAGCGAATCGGTAAGTCGCCGAAGGGTTTCGCGCAGTGCGATGAAATCGTCGGGCGAGAGGCCGCTGGCCTCGCCCATTTCCATTGGCAGACACCGTGCTTCGGTCCGCAGCTGGCGGCCGTGCTCGGTGAGTTGGACATCGACCCGACGTTCATCGGCCGCTGCCCGGCGTCGCTCGACCAACCCCGCCGCCTCCAGCCGCTTGAGCAGCGGGGACAGGGTGCCGGAATCGAGTAGGAGTGCCTCGCACAGGTCGCCGACGCTGCGACCGTCGCGTTCCCACAGTGTCAACATGACGAGGTACTGCGGGTAGGTCAGCCCTAGGCGTTCGAGCTTCGGGCGATAGACCGCCGTCATCGCTCGCGACGCGGCATACAGCCGGAAGCACAGCTGCTCGTCGAGAGTGAGGTGATCGGTCATGTCCATTACAGTAGCGGGCAATTATATTGTGCACAACCAATTGGGCCGTGGTTCATGTCACAACAACCGTGCGCGGGCTGGTTATCCCGCGACGCTGCCGCCGCCGATGCCCAGATAGACGATCATCATGGTGAACAGGAACCAGCCCGCACCCTGCCAAATCGGCCAGCTCCCGCCGCGCCGCCACTCCCGGTAGGTCTGCACGAACGCGCCGATGCCGCCGAGCATCAGCACCACGGTCGGCCCGGCCACTACCGCGGTCTTCGCGGGCGTATCACAGAGCATCATCTCCGCATTCGCGCAGGCTGCGCGGTTGGCCGCCCAGATCGCGGTGATCACGAAGACGACCGCGGCCACCGCAAGGACCGTCGCCACATAGATCGCCACCCGGCGGAAGGTCCGGTTGTCCGCCGTCCATCGCTTCTCCAGATCGTTGACCATGATCGATCACCTCACCGGTGGAGTTGCCGAGCGGTGCCGACCCAAACGTCAGCCGGTGCCGCGCGCGGACGTGGCGATCATTGTTTGCGGCCGACACCTGCCCAATACCACGCCGATTCGGGGTCGGTCTGGACGGCTCGCGCACCGCTCGTCAGGTGGCCGACCAGTTCCGGATGCCAGGTGACCACGGGAGCGACGCCCGGTTCGACCAATTCGGTTCCGGCGAACAGGCTTTCGGTTTCGGTGCGGCTGCGCGGACGGAAGGTGATTCCGGCCGATTCGGCCGAGGCCACCACCCTGGCCATGGCGCGGTCGTCGAAGTCGGCGGTGGGATGGGTGATCACCAGGTGGCTTCCGGCCGGGACCGCGTCGAGCAGATTCTCGATGATCGCGTGCGGATGATCGCTGTCGCGGAAATACATCATGATCGCGACCAGCATGATCGCGATGGGGCGATCCAGGTCCAAGGTCGCGGTGAGCGCCGGATCGCGCAGAATCGAGGCCGGATCGTGCAGATCCGCATGGATGAAGGCGATTCTGCCCGCACGGGTGCTCGACATGAGCGCCCTGGCGTGTGCCAGGACGATCGGATCGTTGTCCACGTAGACGACCCGCGCGGTTGGATCGATGCCCTGGGCGATTTCGTGGGTATTGCCCGCGGTGGGGATGCCGGTGCCGATATCGAGGAATTGGGTGATGCCCGCGTCGAGCAGGTAGCGCACCGCGCGGCCGAGGAAGGCCCGATTGGCGCGGGCCATGCTGCGAATGGCCGGAACATGGGTCGCTATTGCGTCGCCGAGTGCGCGGTCGGCCGGATAGTTGTCCTTTCCGCCGAGCCAATAATCGTAAACGCGCGCTTCATGAGCCACGCTGGTGTCGATTTTGGTCGGTGATCCGGTCACGGTTTCGGTCCAGCTGTCCGGCATGACGATTCCTCCTCTGGCGGGCGGGCCGTCGGGTACCCGCAACCGCCGAGCCGTCCTCGGTCGACGACCCACTACTGCGAATTTGCTCGCTCAGGATAGGTTCGGGGGGCATTCGGCCCGCCAGGATTCGGGCGGCATTAGGGGAATGATTCGGGGGCCGGATCCGGCCGGGCTAGCGCACGGCAGGCAGATCAGGTGGATTGCGCCGGGCGCTGTGCCGGATCTCGACCCAATAGGTCGCGATGACGGTGGTGTAGACGGCCACGATCACTGCGACCGGAATGACCAGCAGCAGTACGAGTAGTGGTAGCAGGAAAGTCATGTGCGCTCCCCGATTTCCGGGTGATGTCGGCAAGGACGGTGGGTGGCGCCGCGCCGCGCCGATTCGCTATCGATCCCCTGCATTCAGCGACCCCCATCAAGATCGTAAGACCGGGAAAGCTCACCGGCATGGGCTGGGCAGTGTGAGTTGCGTCATGTACCGACCGGTGTGTCGTTGTCGCTACGTGATCTTGGTGGGGTTGAATCGATGAGCTCAACGCGCCATGGCGATCTATCGCGAAAGCTCTTCCGAACGTCCGCTGCAGTACCGGCATGCGACAAGGAGCATGAAAGTGAGCATGATTCTCGCCGCGCTACACGACACCGTACTGGCCGAGGTCAGTAATCCGACACCGGAGGCGCCGCCGATGTCGGATAAATTGATGCAAATGGGTCGGTACTTCACCTGGCTGATTCAGCTCTCCGGCGTATCCGCCATTACCTACGGTGGCGGTCGGTTCGCATGGGAGAAATGGTCCGGTGGCCAGCTTCAGTCGCCGAAGATGATCGCCAGCGCGATGGCCGGTGGTGCGGTCGCGACCAGTGCGGGCACGATCATGAACGCGGTGATATAGCAACTTCGCAGCAGTCTGCGCGAACCGGGCGCCCGCACACATCGCGTGTGCGGGCGCCGGTGCGTCCGATCGGCGTCGACCGCTCTCGTTAGAATGGGTTCTTGTTCAAATTCCTTGGCACGCAACGTCTTTCTGATATCGTTAAGTTCACAGAGGTGTCTCATGCGGGGTCTGCAGGCTGGCGGTCCGGATCGTCGATGTGGAACCGCCGTCGAATATTGGGGCGCTCCAGCAACTTCGGCGGGTACCCGGGGCCGGGGCGCGGGGTGACGTTCTGCGACGCCAGGGGTTGCTTGCAGTGTGAGCACACCACCTCTGCATCGGCGTCGTGACCACAGGTGTCGTGTCGTGCGACGATGGGCGGACCGGCCGCACCTGCGAGCCAGCGGTCACCCCAAGCGGTCATGGTCGCGATGACGCCGTAGAAGTCGCGGCCGGATTCGGTGAGCAGGTACTCGTGGCGCACGGGCATGGTCTCGTACACGCACTTCTCCATCAGCCCGGCCTCGACCAGTCGACGCAGCCGCTCCGAAAGGGTGTTTCGTGCGATGCCGAGTTCTTGCTGGAACTCGTCGAAGCGGCGGATGCCGTAGAAGGCCTCGCGCAGGACCAGCGGCGTCCACCAGTCGCCGAGCAGGTCCATGGTGCGGGCCAGGGAGCAGGGCCAGTTCGCCAACGAGGTCCGTTTCATGTCGTCATTCTAGTGGGTCTTTCATTAAGACTCAGCTGTTCAATGCTGAGAGCAAGTCTTGCGCTGGTAAGTCTATCTACGCAACTATGGACGTCAGCCGACGGAAGGAGCTGATTGTGGAGTGGACCGGGCAGGTGTACGCGGACACCCCGACCGTGGCGGTGCAGACCTACATCGATGCGCCTTCGGATCGGGTGTGGAGATGTGTGAGCGATATCCACCTCATGCCGCGCCTCAGCGCCGAACTGCGCGCCGTCGATTGGCTCGACGGCGCGACCGGCCCGGCGGTGGGCGCGCGGTTCAGCGGGCAGAACGCGCACGAGGCGCTGGGATCCTGGGAGACGATCAGCACCATTGTTGAATTCGATCCGGAGCGCAGCTTCGCCTGGGCGGTCGGCGACCCCGAATATCCCTCCAGCATTTGGCGTTTCACGATGCGGTCCGAAGGTGCGGGCACGGTCCTCGAGCAATGGACGCAAATGGGCCCGGCCCGCTCCGGACTCAGCTACGCCATCGACGCCATGCCCGACAAGGAGCAGAAGATCGTCTTCGTCCGATTGCGTGAATTCGAGACCGGTATGAAAGCCAATCTGGCCGCCATCAAGGATCTGGTGGAGGGTGCGGCGTAATGCGTACCGCCACAACGATCGAAGGCTCTTCGGTCGGCTGGTCCGAGCTCACCGAATTCGTCGTCGAAGCCGAGAAGCTCGGCCTGGACATCTGCTGGGTGGCCGAGGCCTGGGGCACCGACGCGGCCACGCCGCTGGGCTTTCTGGCGGCGCGCACCGAGCGAATCCTGCTGGGCTCCGGGATCATTCAGCTCGGCACCCGATCCCCGGTGCTGATCGCCCAGACGGCCATGACCCTGGCCCAGCTTTCCGAGGGGCGTTTCCTGCTCGGTCTCGGCGCCTCGGGTCCCCAGGTCATCGAGGGCCTGCATGGTGTTCCGTTCGCGCGCCCGCTGACCCGCATGCGCGAAACCGTGCAGATCATCCGAGCGGTCTTCACGGGCAACAAAATCGCCTACCAGGGGGATCATTTCACCATTCCGCTGCCCGGCGGCGAGGGCCGTCCGATGCGGCTGAGCATGCAGCCCGTCGCAGTGCCGATCTACCTCGCCACGCTGTCGCCGAAGATGCTGGAACTCACCGGCGAGATCGCCGACGGATGGCTGGGCACCAGCTTCGTCCCGGAGGGCGCGCACGCCTACCTCAGCCATCTCGACGCCGGGCTGGCCCGATCCGGACGCACCCGCGCCGATCTCGATATCTGCCAGGGCGCGGAGATCAATATCGTCGCCGACGCGGCCCAGTTGGCGGCCGTTGTCGGCAGCCGCAAGCAGGAGCTCGCCTTCTCCCTCGGCGGCATGGGTTCTGGAACCACCAACTACTACAACAACGCCTACAGCCGCCAAGGTTGGGCCGATGTCGCCGCTGGGGTGCGCGAGCGCTGGCGCAGCGGTGACCGTGACGGTGCCGCAGCCCTCATCACCGATGAAATGGTCATGGCCACAACGCTGATCGGCACCGAGGATATGGTCCGCGACCGCCTGCGCACCTGGCGCGACACCGGCGTCGACACCGTTCGCCTCTACCCCGCGGGCGACACCCTGCACGCGCGCCTCGACAACCTCGGCCGCGGAATCGATTTGATTCGTGGACTTGGCGATCGAGCGTAGGCGCCCCCCAACGCGTTTGCGCCTCATCGTGGAATCGGTGATCGGCCGGTGCCCGGCGTAACACGCTACCTCGGCAGTCCGGCCCGGCGGCGGGTCACGGCGGCGACGGCGGCCCAGTCCTTATCGCCGTCGCCGTGGGCCAGGGCGTCGAGGAAGGCGTCGCGCAGCACGCTGGCGAAGGGCAGCGGGACATTCGTCGCGGCGCCCGCGGTGAGGGCGAGGTTGACGTCCTTGAGGCCCAGGGGGAGTCGGAAGCCGGCTGGTTCATAGCGGCGTTCGGCGACCATTGCGCCGTAGCCGGCGTAGATCGGCCCGGGAAACAGTGTGCCGGTGAGCATTTCGACCAGGTCGGTGGGCCGGACACCGTGCGACTCGGCCACACTGCACGCCTCGGCCATGGACTCGATGGCGGAGGCGATCAGGAAGTTGACGCTGATCTTCGCGGCGTTGGCGTGGTGGGGGCGAGTGCCGAAATGCCAGGTGTGCCGGCCCATCGCGGACAGCAGCGGTGCTGCCTTCGTCAGCGCTGTCTGCTCGCCGGCGGCGAGAATGTTCAGTTCGCCCGCGGCGGCCACTTGGGGCCGGCCGAGGACGGGCGCGGCGACGTAGCCGATGCCGTGCTCGGTGTGCAGGGCTTCGGCCTGCTCGGCGAGCGCGATCGAGACCGTCGCCATGTTGAGATGCACCGCTGCCTTCGCACCGACCAACAGCTCGGGGTCGAGCAGCAGCTGCTCGACCGCTTGGTCGTCGGCCAGCATCGAGACGACCGCCTCGGCGGCGAATACGTCAGCGAGCCGCCCGGCCGCGTCGGCGCCCTGCGCGACCAGCGCGGCGACCGGCTCGGGGGAGCGGTTCCAGACCAGCAGCCGATTGCCTGCCCGAAGCAGGCTGGCGGCCATGCCCTGCCCCATCGCGCCGAGCCCGACGAAACCAACGGTCATTCCAGTCATCGCACACTCCTCGTTGTCATCGTCAGCCGACCGACTCAACGGCGGCCGCTTTCTGGTCGAAGGCCGTGCAGCTGGGCCGATGCCGACCGAGCCAGATTCATCGTGCCCTTTGTCGGGCATCGCCGCGGTCTATCTCGAGATGCGATTTTCGCTACCGAGCAGCTACGCCTGCGTTTCGCTCGGTGATTCCACTGCCGTACCAGTGCGCCAACACCATCACCGCCCGTACTGCTATCGCCTCGCCCTCGCGGCGAAGAGGTTCGGCCACTAGAGCGCGTCACCGATTGATTCCGGCTTCGCCCAGTCGGCTCGGTGTAGTTCGTACTCGACCTCGCCGTGTTCGGTGCCCGGGAGCGGGTCATCGAAGTGTTGGTGAAAGGTTCGAACGTAGGTGAGTCCGGCCTTTTCCATCACCCGGCGAGACGCGATGTTGACCGCCATGGTCTGGGCCCATATCCGCCCGACGTCGAGTTCGGTGAATCCCTTCCGGATCAACGCCCGTGCTCCCTCGGTGGCGTATCCCCGGCCCCAGGCCGACCGGGCGAGCCGGTAGCCGAGTTCGACGTCGGTGCTGCTGCCGCCCGGTGGTGGCTGCACGGCCAGCCAGCCCACAAACGCTCCGGTGGATCGCTCGACGGTGGCGAAGCGGCCGACCGAACTCCGCTGGTAATCGCGCAGGATCCCAGGTAGCACATGGTGCTCGATCTCGCTGCGCGGTGTGGGCTCGCCGGTCAGGAACCGCATCACCGTCGGATCACTGTCCAGCCGGACCAGGTTGTCGACGTCGGCATCGGTAAACCGACGCAACACGAGCCGATCGGTCTCCAGAAACACATCCACCAGCAAGCCTCCCGTCACGACGACCAGCAGCATCATTTCCGGAAACCGCCCAAGGGGTCCAACGTTTTTCGACCACCTACCACCTACGGGTTACCGCGAATCCAGGGAGGTACGACCGTGGAGGTAGGCGAACTCCGGGGGTTACCGGATAGGCGCGGGTGTACCTCGTCGCTACCGTCGTAGTCGTCATCTCGAAATGACCTTGGTCGCTTGGTGGAGAGGGGTAACAGCGTGGGTGCGAGCATATTTCGGCGGCGCGGCCGATACGCCATCGTCGCCGCAGTCCTGCTGGCCACGGCTGGCTGCGGCGGTAGCACGGCGACACCGAGTACGGCCGCACCGCTGCCAACACAGGTCTCCGACGCGCTGTCCGACCTGGTCCGCTCTGGTCTGCCCGGCGCGCAGGCCGTCATCAGCGGACCGGACGGACAGCACACTGTCACCGCAGGTGCTGGCGACCTCACCACCGGAGCGCCGTACGCCGACCGCGCCCATATTCGAATCGGCAGCGTCACCAAGACCTTCGTCGCCACGGTCGTCCTGCAACTCGTCGCGGAGGGCACCGTCGAACTCGACGCTCAGATCGAGCGGTACCTGCCGGGTGTGGTGCAAGGCAACGGCAATGACGGCAACCGGATCACCGTGCACCAACTGCTCCAGCACACCAGCGGTCTCGCGGACTTCGCCCCCGAAGACCCCGCACACAAGCTGCCCCAGCAACTCGATCAGACGACCGACGGCAAGGCGTACCGCGACTTCACACCGGCCGATCTGGTCGGCATCGCGATGAGCATGCCGCCGCAGTTCGAGCCGGGAGCGCGATTTCAATACACCAACACCAACTACGTGCTGCTGGACATGCTGATCGAACACATCACCGGCCATCGGCTCGCCGCCGAGATCAGCAGCCGCATCCTCGAACCCCTCGCACTGCACGACACCTACATCCCGTTGGCCGGTGACACCGGCCTGCGCGATCCGCACCCGCTCGGCTACCGCAGTGTCGACGGCAAGTGGGTCGACGCCACCGACTCGGAGGCGGCGTGGGCAGGCGCTGCCGGCGCGATCATCTCCACCGGCGCCGACCTGAACCGGTTCTTCACCGCATTGGTGACCGGAAAACTCCTTCCGGCAACACAACTCGCGCAGATGGAACAAACCATGCCGATGTCGCCCTCGACAGAGATGACCTACGGCCTCGGCCTGATCCGATTTCAGATGCCTTGCGGGAAGGATGGGAAGGAAGTGAAGGAGGTCTGGGGGCACTCCGGCGGCATTCCCGGCTTCAGCACCCTGGCGATCGCCACGCCCAGGGGAACCGCGGCAACCATCAGTGTCAACACCGAACAGACCAACGACGAGTTTTCCACCGCGGTGGCCGCTATCAGTTGCGCGGTCGCCTGATCCGACAGTTGCGACCGATCACCGCCCACCGCAACCACACCGAGCAAATGTGGCATCGGCGGCCCAGGCTTCCGATCCGGCGCGCCGATCCGCCGTCGTCCCTGGTCAGCGATAGCGTTGTTGATCCGACGACCTCCGAAAAGAGCGGAATCGACATGCCGGAAGAAGACGATGCGGGCGAGGATCACCAGGGCCGAATGAACCGCCGGACCGCGCTCGGTGCCGGCGCTGCCGCGCTCGGCGGCGCCGGGGTGGGCGGCGCGGTCGGCGCGCACCTATCCCGAGCCGCCAACGAGACGGATCTGGCGATTACCAACGAGATCAATGCCAATCTCAACAACGCGCGGCACTTGTTCAAGATCACCGCTGCGGAACCGCAGCAATTCGACGGCGGCAACCTGCGCGGTGCGACCGAAGACAACTTTCCCGTGCTGTCCGGACAGAACGGCGCGGTCTACCTGGTCCGGTTGGAAGTCGGCGGCATCCGCGAACCGCATTGGCACCCCACCGCATGGGAGCTGAACTACGTCGTTTCCGGATCCGCGAAATGGACCATCCTCGGCACGCACCTCGACGGTAGTTACCGCAACGACGTCTTCGAAGCCGGACAGGGCGATCTCGTTTTCGCGCCGCAGGGCTTTTTCCACTATTTCGAGAACGCTCGCACCGATATGCCGCTCGACGTACTCATCATCTTCAACACCAGCGTCCGCGAAGGCTCCGACGACATCGGAATCAAGGCCGCACTCAACGCCATCCCACGCGACGTGCTCGCCACCACCCTGGGCATCCCCGCCTCGGCGCTCGACGCCATACCCACCGACATCGCCCCCGTTGTCATCACCAAACGCCGCTGAACGCCGACGTGCGGCCTCCTACCACGACTGGGCACCGGCCGAATCGAGGTACGGCAATCACCGGGCGTGCGAGCTGGTTGGTCCAGCCGACGGTGTTGCGGGTCGGTAACTGCATCCGAATAGCCGAAGGCGAAAGGTGTGGCGCGATCCTCGCGGGGTAGGCAATCGATCGAGAGCAGGCATCTCGTCATCACCCGTCACCGCGGTGACGGCGCCGGGCAACCGCTGCACGCTGGAAGGACATCCCGCCAAACTAAGGAGCAGATATGTCCACCATTCACTTCAAGGAGACGACGAGCTCGACGCCCGAGCAGTTTGTCGCGGCGCTGACCGATTTCGGGCCCGGCCGCTCACAGCTGTTCGGCAACAGCACCGACGAATATCTCGAGGTGCATGCCCGGGGCCGCGACGAGGCCGACGTCACCGAGGGGTCGCGCGGCATCTGGGAACGCCTGCACTACGACTGGTCGGACCCCAATCGCGTCGTCATGACGACCACCGACTCCAACATATGGGGCGGCCACTCGGGCCACACATACTCCTTCGCTCGCCGGCCCGACGGGAAGACCGATATGGATGTTGTCGTGGTGCGCGAGGGCAAGAACCTCAGGGGCAAGGTGCTCGGCGTGGTGGTCGGGACGGTCGGCAAGCGCGTCTTGAAGCAGGCGCTCGATAACACCGTCAAGGCTGTCGAAGCTCGTAACAGCGGCGCGGGAACGGCGGAACGTTCGTGACCTCATAACGGGCAAGAGGAGTCAGAGATGACCGCTGTTCATCACCGCTCCGCGACCGTACAAGGCCAGAGGCTGTTCTATCGGGAAGCCGGTCCCGCCGACGCCCCGGCGATCGTGCTGCTGCACGGCTTCCCGACCAGCTCGTTCATGTTTCGCAACCTCATCCCCGCGCTGGCTGACCGATACCATGTGATCGCACCGGATCACCTCGGGTTCGGGCTGTCCGCCGCGCCCTCCGTAGCCGAGTTCGACTACACCTTCGACGCCTTGGCCGACTTGACCGCCGGGCTGCTCGAACAGCTGCATGTGCCGCGCTACGCGATCTACGTGCAGGACTATGGCGCACCGATCGGCTGGCGCCTTGCTTTGGCTGATCCGCAGGCCATTACCGCGATCATTTCGCAGAACGGCAACGGCTACGACGCTGGCTTCGTGGACAGCTTCTGGACCACCGTCTGGGATTACCAGCGCGCGCAGACCCCCGAGACCGAGGCCAACATCCGCACCGCGCTGACCCTGGAGACGACGAAGTGGCAGTACCTCACGGGGGTCGCCGACGTGAGCCTGGTCAGCCCGGATACCTGGCATCACGACTTCGCGCTGCTGTCGCGGCCGGGCAACGACGCCATCCAGCTTGCGCTGTTCCGCGACTATGCGACCAATCCACCGATGTACCCGGCGCTGCACGAGTATCTGCGCCGCTGCCACCCGCCGCTGCTGGCGGTGTGGGGCAAAGGCGACGAGATCTTCGGCCCGGAAGGCGCCCGGGCATTCGCCGAGGATGTACCGGACGCGGAAATCCACCTGCTCGATGGCGGGCACTTTCTCCTGGAGAGTGCTGGCGACGATGTCGCCGAACTGATCCGCGATTTCATGAGCCGCGCAACCGCCACTCGCTGACCTACGCAGAATCCCCAAGGCGCTCACCAAGAGTCCGCCGAGCCCCATCGCGCGAATTCGCCGCCAGCGAGCACATCGGCCAGACGAAGGGAGAAGGCAGTGGGTCTGGCATGGCAGCAAGGACCGTTGTCGGACAGGTCGGTAGGACAGTTCCTGGTGGCCGAGCCGCTGCCGGAACGGCTGTTGTTCGCCGAACCGCTCCGCAGACGGATGCGTGTGCAATTCGGTGGGCAGTGGATGGCCGATAGCGAGGACGTCGTCCTGCTGCATGAGCCCGGCCGCTACCCGGTCGCGTATTTCCCGCGCGCCGATGTTCGCGAGGGTGTCCTGGTGCCGGAGTCGCATACGACGAAACATCGCGACCTCGGAACGACGACGTGGTTCAGCGTTCACACCGCGGACGATCAGGCGCAGCGAGCCGCCTGGCAGTTCACCGACCTCCCGACCTACGCCACCGTGTTGCGAGACCGCGTCGCCTTCGCTTGGCGGTCGATGGACGCCTTCTACGAAGAAGACGACCGCATCGTCGGCCATGCGGCCGACCTCTACCACCGCATCGATATGCGCCGGACCTCCCGGCACCTGGTTGTCCGCGGCAGTGATCGGGTCGTCGCCGAGACACGACGTCCGGTCGCGCTCTACGAATCGGGCTTCGCACCCCGCTGGTATGTCCCTCGCGACGATATCGACGACTCCGCTCTGACCCCGGTGCAGGGCCAGACGTTTTGCCCCTACAAGGGCCTGGCCAGCTACTACGACATCGGGCAGCGCAAGCGTGCGGCATGGTCGTACCTAGAGGCATGGCCCGAGGTTGCCGCGGTGTCGGGGTGGGTGTCGTTCGAACCCGACATCGTCGACGTGTACCTCGACGGTAGGAAGCTCGTCCTCGAACCGGGCCAAGTCGTCATTCCGCATGGCATCGACCGCGATCTCGACCCCGACGAGCTGCGGCAACGGAGTCGGATCGGGCCTCGGTAGCCCCTTCTGGTCACGGCTGCCCGCGGCGGGCGCACCGTCGCTTCGCCCTGGCGGTCTCGCCCGATATAGGCAGCCAGTAGAAGGGAATGAATGCGGCGATCACGGCTAGGCCGAGAATGGGCAGCACGACACCCAGCACGATTCCAGTTGCGATCCAGGCGAGGGCCAGTCGGAATCGCCAGGCGATGGCTCGCGCGCCGACGGGATCAATGGTGGCGGCGAGCAGCCGGTGGTTTCGACGCGCGCAGGATCGCGCTCGGCGCCGAAGGCTGTCGAGCCGGTCTGCGCACCAACGGGTTCTGCCATTGCCCCAGTGTGCGGTACCGACCGCTGCCGAACGGGTACGGTCGACAACATCGCCGATGCCGCACCGTGGCAGGAGGGAGGCGAGCGGGATGCCACGGCTACTGTCACTCAACATCGGGCTACCCAAGGACGTGCCGTGGCAGGGCCGGACCGTCCACACCGGCATCTTCAAATACCCCGTCGCCGGACCGCTGATGGTCCGCAGGCTCAACATCGACGGGGACGGCCAAGGCGATCTCGAAGGTCACGGCGGGGAAATACGCGCCGTACTCGTCTACCAACGTCAGTCCTACGACTTCTGGCGGCACTACCTCGGACGCGACGACCTCGAATACGGCCGGTTCGGTGAGAACTTCACCGTCGACGGCCTACCGGACGACGAAGTCCACATCGGCGACCGCTATCGCATCGGTGACGCCGAATTCGAGGTGACCCAACCCCGTGTCACCTGCTTCCGGGTCGGCATGCGCCTGGGCGAACCCGAGATGCCCGCGCTGCTCGTCGCCCAGCACCGGCCCGGTTTCTACTTTCGGGTCATCACCGAAGGCCACGTGCAAGCCGGTGACGAGATCGTCCGTACCCGCCTGGGTCGGCACCGAATGAGCGTCGCCACCATCGACGCGCTGCTCTACCTGCCCGATCGCGACACCGACCAACTCCGCAGAGCAGTCGACATCCCCGCGCTCAGCCCCGGCTGGCAGGCATCGTTTCACGACCTGCTCGACGCGGCGACCAGACCACCCACCACTCCACTGCCCGGTACCGAATCCGTCGGTTGGCCCGGCTTCCGGACACTGCGCGTCTCCCGCGTCGTACCCGAGAACGCAGCCGTGACGTCGATCTACCTGGAAGCCGAGGACCGCCGCCCGCTGCCCCGGCCGCAACCCGGCCAGTACCTCACCCTCCGCCTGCCCGGCGCAGCCCACCCACCACCGATCCGCAACTACTCACTGTCCGCGGCGCCGTCCGACCGTGCGTACCGAATCAGCGTCAAGCGCGAGGCGCACGGCGTCGTCAGTACTTACCTCCACACGCGCCTCCGGGTCGGCGCAGTGCTCGAAGTCGCCTCCCCGCGAGGCGATTTCGTCCTACCAGCGGGCAACGACACCGGCCCCGTGATCCTGCTGTCCGCCGGAATCGGGGTGACCCCGGTCCTGGCGATGCTGCACGCACTCGCCGCCGCCCGCAGCACGCGCGATATCTGGTGGGTGCATACTGCGCGCTCAGCTGCCGAGCGCACCTTCGCCGACGAAGCTCATGAACTTCTGAGCTCCCTCATCCACGGCCATGAGCACGTTTTCTACACCCGCGAAAGCTCTGGAGCGGACCTGGCTCCGGCGGTCACCGTAGGTCGCCTCGACCACGACGCCCTCGCCGCCCTTGACCTGCCCACCGCCGCGACCGTCTACCTGTGCGGCCCCGACGCGTTCATGACTGCCATGCGCGAGGCGCTCACCGAACTCGGCCTGGCCGCCACCAGCATCCACACCGAATTGTTCGGGTCACGACCGGCGATCAACCCCGGCCTCACCGGTGTCGCCCGCGCAGCTCCGCATCCACCGCCCGGACCCCCGGGCACCGGGCCTCGCATCACCTTTTCCCGCAGCGGGCTCACCCTGCCGTGGAGCGATAGATATGCCACCGTCCTCGAATTCGCCGAAGCCTGTGACATACCCACTCAATGGTCCTGCCGCACCGGCGTATGCCACACCTGCCAGACGCCAATTCTCGCCGGTGCGGTCCGATACGGACCCCGACCGCTGGAACCTCCGGCACCGGGCACCGTACTCGTCTGTTGCTCACAACCAGAGACGGACCTCATCCTGGATCTCTAGAGGGGATTGTCCGATCAGGTCTGGGCGGTGCGCAATTCAGCCGGATCAGCCGCGTTACGCTACCGCTGCTCGGCGCGCTCGGACCACGATTTCTCGCCGGTCAGCGGGCCACCGCGAGGTCGAGACTGGCCAGCAGGTCGATCACGCGTCGGTTGATATCGTCGCGGATCGGCCGCACCTCGGCCACCGGCAATCCGGCCGGGTCGTCCACGATCCAGTCTTCCTGCCGGACTCCGGGTACGACCGGACACGAGTCGCCGCATCCCATGGTGATGATGATGTCGGCGGCCAGGATGATCTCGTCGGTCCAGGTCTTGGGGAACTCGTGGGAGATGTCGATGCCCACTTCGGCCATGGCCGCGACCGCTGCCGCGTTCAGCGCACCGCTCGGCTCCGACCCGCCGGACCAGGCCAGTGCTCGATCCTGTGCGTAATGCTCGAAGAAGCCCAGAGCCATCTGCGAACGGCCCGCGTTGAACGCGCACAGGAACAGCACCACTGGTTTCGTGTGTTCGATGCGGCCCTCCACCTTGGCCCGAGCGTGCAGCTGCTGCCGGGCGAAGCGCTCGGCCAGCAGGGGCAGATACAGCTGCACCGCCGCGCGCGCCCCGATCTGGGCGTATGAGTCGTGGAGGTAACGGTGAATTGTGTTGGCATCGAACAAGATCGTGAACTCCCGCTGCAGCCGCCGCTCGGCGCGGGCGAGCGCGGTGGCATGCACGATATCGAGGAGTCGGTAGGCCGGGGTGATCTCGGCGTACCCGGCCTGGTTCGTCCGCTCGGGCGTAACCACATCAGTCAGGGTGACACCGGCGCCCTTCCGCGGCAACCGAACTGGGGATGAACCGGATAGAACCCGCAGATTACGACACGGCGTACCGCCGAAGAAACCCCTCGGTACGATGCGTGTCGCGAAAACCGTTAGCGCAGCAGCCTTTCGCAGGATGGCGAAGTCAATCCATCTCGACGCGCACGGACGATGGCACGCCCCACCCCGGTACGGGCCGGCTGACGTGTCGATTGGCTGATGCGCCTGCTGTGTAGGTGGCGGCGGTTGCCGCTCGGTCGGAGCCGGCGCGAATACACGCCCATTTTACGCTGAGGGGCAGTGAATCTGCGTTGATCGGCACGGAATGTGTACTTGGTCGAAGCGGCGAGCACCGGTGGCCGACACTGCTCGGGTAGGCGCATGGTCGACCAACCTCGGAGGTCCCCATGGGGGAGCCAGCCCGCCTGTTACCCGCATTGCACAACCAACGAAAGGCGTTGTGGTGGTGGATGATTCATGACCGTTCTGGCATTGGACATCGGCCCGGCGGAATTCGCCGCGAGTCGGGTGGCCGGCGGCGTCTGTACGCGTGACATCCTGCGAATCCCGATACCGGCGAATGCGGTGTGGGACGGCTGCCGGGATCTGCTGCTCGATGTCGCCGGAGACGACGAGATCACCGCGGTCGGTATTGCCTGCGCAGGGCCGATCGACAAGTTGGCCGGAATGATCGCCCCAGCGGGAATTACGCAGTGGCACAGTGGATTCAACATTGTGACAGCGGTGCGCAGGCTATTCCCGGTCGCGGCCGTCGAGGTGGCGACCGACTGCCTGTGCGTGACCCTGACCGAACGAAACCTCGGCGGAGCGCACCGCTCGGAAGCAATTCTGGCCGGCGCCGGTATCCTCGCCCTGCTCGCTGCGGAACGAGTGGCACGCAACACACCACCCGGCCTAGGTGCCGTACATGTCACCGGGCACTTCCACGACCGAGCCGACTACCGCCCGGCCGGTCGAGCGATATGTGGTCGCCGCCGGTCGCGGTGAGCAAATTCCCGATCCCGCGCGTGCATCGACGCACCCTTACCTTCCAACAGGCGTGATGTACATGGCCATCAACCTCAACGAAACCGATAATCTGACAATGAAATTCCCCTTCGAGGAGCTGACCCCCAACCAGCTGTCGTTCGCCGAACGCGACGAGCGATATCGGCAGCTGCACGACTGGCCCGAACCCAGCTATCGACACCACTGCGGCCTACGGATGGTCTGGCGCTACGACGACGTGCGGGAGTTGATGGAAGCGGCCCGCCCCGGCATCTCGAACGCGAAATCGTTGGAGCCGCTGGTCGGTTTCGGGCGCATTGCGGCCAATCCCCGCGCCGTCGGCCATCTCTGTCGGCATCTGGTTCCGTTACCGGCGAAGGCGACCGCGGATCTGACCGACGGTGTCCTGCACAAACGGGTATGGGACACCTTGGCGGGCCCGGCGGGGCATTTCACAGTGCCGACGGCGCAGCGCCCGCACAAGATCGAAGAGTTGACCGAGCATTTCCACCACGCGCTGCGCACCGAACGCGACGCGGGTGACCACACCCTCGACGTGACGTCCTTGTCGATCGATTATGCGGCCCGGATCGTCGGCGCCGCGGTCGGTTTGCCGCCTGCGGACTGGCGGCATGTGGCGACGTGGAGCGGGGCCCAGTCCGGACTGCTGGGTCGGCGGATGCGCGGCCGTGAATTGGCCGAGGCGGTCGCCGGTCTCGGTCGGCTGTTCACGGTGAGCGCCGCCGCCATCGCATCATCCGGCGGACGGGATCGGACGGATGGATTGCCCGGCCGTCTGCACGCTGCCCGCATTCCCCGTCGAGTTGCCGTGTCCGCTGTAGCCAACTCGCTGGCCGCGGGCGTGCATACCATCAGCGGCAGTATTCAGCAGGGCCTGCAGCGCCTGCTGAGCAATCCGGACCGGCAATGGTGGCATCTGCTCGCCGACCAGGCATCGGCCACGCACGTCGCGGCCAAGGTGCTTCAGCTCGACCCAGGTCTGGTGGCTTGGAAGCGGCAGGTCGTGGGCTCGCTGACGTTGCGCAGCGGCACCGTGCTCGCGCCAGGGCCGGTCCTGGTCATGTTCGCCGCCGCCAATCGAGATCCGCGGGCCTTCCCGAACCCCTTGGATCTGCACGGCCCCGGCAAACTTCCGCTGACCTTCGGATTCGGCAAACACGTCTGCCCGGGCAAGCAGTTGGCACAGCTCGCAGTCGAGGTGTTCCTGCGGGAATTGCGCGTTCTCGCACCGGCCGCGCGTCTGGTACCGGCGCAGCAGCCGTCTCGGGCACGCCCGTCCGACTTGCTGTTCAGCGGAGCCGACCTCATCATTGTCACCGGCTGAACCATTCGAGGTGTCGCAATGGAGTACTACGAGCTCGACATCGCGGATGTCGACGAATGGACCGAAACCGCAAACAGTTTCGTCCCGATGGATCATCGCTACCGCGAACCCGAGCGCTGGCAGGTGGCCATGACGGTCCAGCAGACAACCACCTACCGCCTACTGCGCTGGGATCAGCCCGGTGACCGGCTGGCCTTCCGCACCCCATCGAACATCCGTCGGGTTTCGGCCGAGGACTTCTACTGGGTGGTCGTCCCGCAGCGGGGACGGTTCGCCGCGGCCGACGAGCGCGGAATGACCCAGATTACGCCAGGGCAGGCGGCGGTGGTGGCACTGGATCGGCAGTGCCGGTTGCATATTCCCGGCTCGGTGGCCTACGGCTTCCAGGTGCCGCGCGCCGAGTTCGCGCGACCCGGCCTGCAACGTCCGGTGCTCGACCTCGGCTCGGGTCTCGGCAGGATCGCCGCGGGCATGATCCGCGATCTGCATGCCGAGCGGTCCGCGCTGACCAGCCGGGAGTTCAACGCGGTCTGCGACCGGATCGCCGAGCTGCTCTGCATGATGACCGAGGGCGATAACCGCCCACAGCAGAGTCATTTGACAGAGCTCGCCGAGACCGTCCGGCAGTACGTGCGCCAGCACATCGGAGCAGCGGACCTCCGCCTGCCCGAGGCGGCGCGGGCATTGGGCTGGTCGCCGCGACAGCTGCGCACCGCGCTGCATCAGGCGGGCACCACGTATCGGGAAGTGCGCCAAGATGAAGCGCTGCGGGCGGCTCGGACCATGCTCGAAAACCCGGAGACGACAGCAACAATCGGAGAGGTCGCCGCACGCAGCGGCTTCACCCTCACCTGGTTCTCCGCCGCCTTCAAGGCACGATACGGCGAGACACCCCGAGAATTCCGCAAGCGCAGGTTGGCCGAGACGGTCCGGCCGACAGCGACTCTCGGCCCAAGTGCCGCCGCAACAGAGAGCGCTACCCGGTCACTCGCTCCATGAGCTCCGCGAGCAACCGCAATGCCCGATCCATCTCGGCTTCGGTCATCCGAGCCATACCGCAGGATGTGCTCAGGCCACCGAATGGGCGGCTGTAATACTGCCGGGCCTGTGTCAGTGCCGTGACGATTCGTTCCGCATCGGCCTGCTCGTGCACGATGCCCGCATAGATCGGCACGTCGGTGGTCAGCTGTTCCAGTTGCCGATACATATCCGGGGTGTCGACGAGTGGCAGCACATCGGCGCCCGCAAGCGGAATATGAATTCCTTCCAGAGTTCTGCCCTCGGGCCATTCCGCCACGATTGCATTGGCCAGCAGGACGACCGGTTCGTATCCGTTGATCTGCTTCATCCAGCTGGTGTGTTCCCAATCGCCGCGGCACAGATGGATGGTGACCCGGGCGCCTGCGGGCATACGGCGCACGAACTCGGCCAGATCCGAGGCCAGTGCGACCGCCTTTGCCGCGCGTTCCTCCCGCGACTCGATGGTTTCCATCGTCACCGTGCGTCCGGGGCTCTCCAGCTGGAACACCACATCGCCGTGGAACAACCGATGGATGGCCGCGATCTCCGCCAGTGCCGGTTTGCGGAATGACTCGTAGTGGTCGGTGACGCCGGCCGCTCCCAGAGCGAAGAAAGCGTGGTCGTAGGGGTCGATGATATTCGCTTGATAGGGCTTCTGTTCGCCGTGCTCGTGGATCATGCGGTCCAGAATCGGTTTGGCCGCCTCGGCCTGCTCGAAATAGCCCAGCAACACGGGAGGGATCTCGAGTTCAGCTTTGCCCTGGTACTCGTAGCTCGGCATACCTTCGTATCCCAGCTCGATATTTCCGTTGTCGACTTTCGTCATGCCCGGAAGTGCGAAGGTGGCACGCAGGCGCGGCATGATCCAGCTGGGAAAAGCCGTATCTCCCTCCGGAAATGAGGGCAGATAGTGCCACAGCGATTCGAATTTCCGCATCGCCGTCTGGCGTGTCGGAGCATTGGCGCTGCCCACCAAATAGGTTACTGGAAGAGAAAGATTCGTCACCGTTGGCCGTCCTTTCATCCATGCGGTGCGGGGAACTCTAGCGACGGAACAGGGCAGCGACGGTTTCAGGTGTTCTCGCTGGTGGGGACTCGTGGCGCACCGGCTGTTCGCGCCATCTGCATCGCCGCCCGGCTTTGTTTTTGTGCCGTCGAATTCTGTTGCGAGGCAGGAGCTGTGGATTTGCGTGGCGAGGCGTGCGTCAGCCGTCGACACTGACCTGGCACAGCTCGCCCCAGCCGTCGATCAGCAGCCGACCAGGTCAGGCAAGTCCGCTCCGGCATTTCCGCGCGGTCGCGGCGGTTTGGCGATCAGCGAGAATTGGAGTACATCGTGGCCGATCTCTTGCCGTTCGTAATCGCCGGAATTGTATCCGGCTCGGTTTATGGGCTGGCCGCAATGGGTTTGGTGCTCACCTATAAGACGTGGCACTGGAATCGTTGGCCCGCATTGTCGACCGGACGACATTGGAGTTGCGGATCGCCGCGACGGTCTCGAGCACCAGCGACATGTCGTGCTCTCCGACGCCACGTGCGGCGACGATCTGCCGGCCTGTTCGGCCATCGGTGATTCCGGCCATCAAGGACTTCGGCGACGCCCTCGACAAATACATACCGGGCCTGCGGGGCAGTGGGGACTTCAGCGCGCCGCTGCTGTGGCCGTGGGCAGGCGGGCAGTTGTTCCTGGCGGCGGTGTATTCCACTCCGCCAACGGTGGTAAGCCGACGTGCATCGACCAGGCCACTGCCGCTGCGGTGATGAAGGCACTCACGCCGGCATAGCCATCCGACCCCGTCATCGGCGAGGCGGTGCCGATCCGCCGCCTCGCCGATGCATGCCTCGACCAATTCGACGATCCGACTCCGAGTTATGTTCTTGCGCCTCAGAATTCGTTTACCAGGCACAAGATACCGATTCGCCGGGCCAGCCATCCGTTCGCGATCGACACTGACCCGGCACGCACTCACACGATCTGTCGTGCCACCTGTCGATCACACCATTGGAGCCGACATGACGGAATCTGCCATCCAGCTGCCCACCCCCGGCGAGACGGTCTTACAGACCTATGAACGCATCCGCGAGCGCGGTCCGATCGTTCCCATCGAATTTCCTGGCGGCGTTGCGGTCTGGGCGGCGGTCAGTCATCGCGCCGCCAGCGAGCTGCTCGCCGGTGACGGAACGCTCTTCAGCAAGAATGCCAAGAACTGCCCGGCACTGCATGACGGCACCATCCCGGCCGATTGGCCGATGCGCACCCTCACCGACATGGACCACATGCTCAACAAGGACGGCGAGGATCACCGACGGCTGCGCAAGACGATCAGCAAGGCATTCACCCCCGCCAGAGTGGCTGCGCTCGAACCTCGTATCCAGCGAATCACCAACGAACTCATCGATGCATTCCCCCTCGACAACGGCCCGGTCGATCTCGTCTCCGCGTTCAATACCCCGCTCCCTGTGCGGGTGATCTGCGAGCTGTTCGGGGTTCCCGAAGACGAACAAGAACTGATCCGGGACTGGACCACCACGCTCGTATCGCATACCAGCACCGCCGAGCAGATGCAGACAGCGATGCAGGCGATGACCGTGTATCTCGCGGAGTTGATCGAGCGCAAACGGCGCACGCCCGGCGACGATCTCACCACGGCGCTGCTCGAACCCGACGGGAGTGGCCTGACAACCGACGAGATGGTGAGCATGCTGTGGTTGGCGATCGCGGCCGGGCACGAGACAACCGTGCACCTGCTCGGCAACGCGATCATCACGCTGTGCGCCCACCCCGATCAGCTCACCAAGGCTCAGGCCGAGGACCGGTGGAGCGATGTCGTGGAGGAGGTCCTGCGCTACCGCTCGTCGGTGTTCACCGTCAATCTCCGCTATCCGCTGGAGGATGTCACGATCGCCGGAGTCGATATTCCCGCGGGTGCGCTCATCACGTGGTACGGCGGAGTCGGCCGGGATCCGGAGCACTATCCCGATGCCGATACCTTCGATATCGACCACGACCACCGCGATCAGCTGGCCTTCGGCCGCGGGCCGCATGTCTGTCTCGGCGCGCCCCTGGCCCGGCTGGAGATCCGTATCGCATTGGCCACGCTCTTCAGCCGGTTCCCCGAGTTGAGCCTGGCCTGCGATCCCGAACAGCTCCCGTACCCGCCCCAGTTCATGACGTCCGGACCGTTGTGCCTCCCAGTGCATTTGAAACCCATTGCGTGAAGTCGGCGTCCCGGTCGCACACGTGGAGTGGTGGCCCGGTGGAGGGCATCGAGGCGGCCCTCGTTGAGGGCGCGGCGGTGGCCGAACTCGGGGCCGATGTCGGTCTCATCGGCGCCGCAGCCTCGGGGCCGCCGCCACGACTGCCGGACAGCTAGGAATTTGCTCGACGGCGAGGGACAATATTGCGGGATGAGTGTTCCAGGGTGATCTGTCGTCCTCGACAGATGACTTCGCCCACCGATCGAGTGGCGAAACTGACGACATGCACCGAGACGGACAGCGCCCGAAAGGGCTTAGTGTTTCCGCGCTGGCGGCGGTAGCGAACCCGTCGTACTCGCGAATCGACACGTGGAATCTGCTCGATGACGCGTGCCGTCGGCTCGCCGATGTCAACCGGGCCGGGCTGGACACCACCCACGAAGCCGCCCGGGTGCGGCGCCTCCTCGATCGTCTCGGCGCCTACGAGCGGTACTGGCTGTACCCGGGCGCGGCGGGACTGGCAGCATTTCGCGGATACGTCGCCGATCTTGCAACGGCGCGGCTCACCGACGAGGTATCGCTGGCCGTGCGCCTGCTCTCCGAGTACGGCGACGGTGCGGCGGTATTCGACACCTCCGTGCCGTTGGCCGATCAGGAACTCGTGGCGCGGGCAAAACAGCAAAAGTTCTTCACCGTCCTGCTCGGTGACGATTCGCCGCCCGAGGCTCCCGAGAGCCTGGCGGAGAGCCTGCGGGCGCTGCGCGACCCGTCCGACGATGTGCGGTTCGAGCTGCTCGTCGTGTCGAGCATCGAGGACGCCATCACCGCGGTCGCGTTGAACGGCGAGATCCAGGCGGCGATCATCCGGCATGACCTGCCACTTCGTTCATGCGACCGGGTGCCGTTGATGAACACACTGCTCGGCGCCAACGACGACGTGATGGTGACCGACCGCACCCAGAACTGGGTCGAATGCGGCGAGTGGATCAGGCAGCTGCGGCCGCATATCGACCTGTATCTGCTCACCGACGAGTCGATCGCAGCGGAGACCGAAGCAGAGCCGGACGTCTACGACCGCACGTTCTATCGCCTCAACGATGTCACCGACCTGTACAGCACGGTGCTCGCCGGCATCCGGACCCGGTTCGCCACACCGTTTTTCGACGCCCTGCGGGCCTATGCGGCCGCGCCGGTCGGCCAATTCCACGCCCTTCCCGTCGCGCGTGGCGCCAGCATCTTCAACTCCAAGTCGCTGCAGGACATGGGCGAGTTCTATGGCCGCAACATCTTCATGGCCGAGACGTCGTCCACCTCCGGCGGGCTGGACTCACTGCTGGACCCACACGGCACGATCAGGACGGCGATGGACAAGGCCGCGAAGACATGGTGTGCCAATCAGACGTACTTCGTCACCAACGGAACATCCACCGCGAACAAGATCGTCGTGCAAGCCCTGACCCGGCCGGGCGACATCGTGCTGATCGACCGCAATTGCCACAAGTCGCACCACTACGGCCTGGTGCTCGCCGGGGCGTACCCGATGTACCTGGACGCCTACCCGCTCGAGCCGTTCGCGATCTACGGAGCCGTATCCCTGCACACCATCAAGAAGGCGCTGCTGGACCTCGAGGCGGCCGGGCAATTGGACCGGGTGCGCATGCTGCTGCTCACCAACTGCACCTTCGACGGCATCGTCTACAACCCCCGGCGCGTGATGGAGGAGGTCCTGGCGATCAAGCCGGATATCTGCTTCCTGTGGGACGAGGCGTGGTACGCATTCGCGACCGCAGTGCCGTGGGCACGGCAGCGGACCGCGATGGTTGCCGCCGAGCAACTCGAATCGACATTGTCCTCGCCCGGGTACGCCGAGGAATACCGGACGTGGCGTGCGTCGATGCAGGGCGTCGACCGCGCCGAATGGAGCAACCACCGGCTGCTTCCCGACCCAGGGCGCGCGCGGGTGCGCGTATACGCGACCCATTCCACCCACAAGTCGCTGTCGGCGCTTCGGCAGGCGTCGATGATCCATGTCCGCGACCAGGATTTCCGAGCTCTGGTCCGAGAGGCGTTCGATGAGGCGTTTTTGACCCACACCTCGACCTCGCCGAACCAGCAACTCCTGGCGTCGCTGGATCTGGCGCGGCGGCAGGTCGACATCGAGGGCTTCCAGCTGGTCCGGAACGTCTACGATATGGCGCTGGTCTTCCGTCACCGCGTCCGCAAAGACCGGCTGATCGGCAAGTGGTTCCGCATCCTCGATGAGGCCGACCTGGTGCCCGACGAGTTCCGGGCCTCTGAGGTCAGCTCGTACCGACAGGTCAGGCAGGGTGGCTTGGCAGAGTGGAACGAGGCGTGGCGCTCCGATCAGTTCGTGCTCGACCCGACCCGGGTCACCCTGTTCATCGGCAAGACCGGCATGAACGGGTACGAGTTCCGCGAGAAGATCCTGATGGACCGGTTCGGCATCCAGATCAACAAGACCTCGATCAACAGTGTGCTACTGATCTTTACGATCGGCGTCACCTGGTCGAGCGTGCACTACCTGCTCGACGTGCTGCGCCGAGTGGCTACCGACTTCGAGCGCAGCCAGAGCGCGGCCGGTAAGGCCGATCACGCCCTACAACAGCGTCGGGTCGACGAGATCACCAAGTATCTGCCAGCGCTGCCCGACTTCAGCGAGTTCGACAACACATTTCGTCCCGACGGCGCCAGCTCGTTCGGCGATATGCGATCGGCCTTCTACGCCGGGTACGAGGAGTCCGACCGCGAACATGTCCTGCTCGGCGACGCCGGGCGACGGCTCGCCAAGGGGAAGACCCTCGTGTCCACCACCTTCGTCGTCCCTTACCCGCCCGGCTTCCCGGTGCTGGTCCCCGGCCAGGTGCTCTCACGGGAGATCCTGTATTTCCTGGCCGAACTCGACGTCAAGGAAATTCACGGATACAACCCCGACCTCGGGTTGTCGGTCTTCACCGAGGCCGCGCTCGCGCGGCTGGCCGCCGGTCGGCACACAAATACCGCAGCGGCCGACGGCGCGCCGAAGGCGGCTCCGGCGCCAGCGCCGGCCACCGCCGGGTCAGGGGCCTCGTAGGCGTCCAGCAGAGCGACGACCCGCCGTGGCGGCCGACCATGACGATGCCATCGCGCACTCGCCATCCGAACTCGGCGCCGGAACGCCGCGCCGAACTGGTAGAACTTCCCACGCGCCCAAGAGGTTTCGGCAGCGCGTCGCGCAAGGGCGCGATGGAAAGTGTTCTCAGCAGGTCGATGATGTACCTTCGGCCGGGTGTACTCGGTGGCGGTCAGACCCCGCCGCAAGATCCGGGCGTCGAGTTCGTGGCCAGCACGTTCGATTTCCCTGATGCGAGCGAACTTTTGGTGGCGCTGCTCTGAAGTTCCTATCTCGCCCCAGTGCGCGGCATCCAATTCGTACCGCAAAACCCGGTCTCTTGTGCCTTGACCGACATACGACGGAGTGCTGTCGCGTGGATCGACGAGAGCGTAGACATAATGCTGCAGGTGATCGGCGATCTCGCTGCGCAAACGATCAGTCATCATGTGAAATCACCTTTCTGCGGCTCACCGGTCTCGGCGAGTGCATGTGGTGCGCGACATCTTCACCTACCATCCCGCGCTGTCTCGGGGGCCGGATCGCCTGATCGATCGTGATGCACAAAGATGCGGATGCGATGTCCCGGATAGTTCGCCGCTGGCAGCTAGATGCCACGCAGGTATCCGGGGTCGCATTCGACGCTAAGTTGAATTCAACCGATTTCGAACTCTTCGATCGGTCATTCAGAAAGGAAACAGTCGATGCCCGTTCTGGCTGCTGGCGAAAAAGATCAGATCAAAGAAACCGTCTGCACGATCCTCGAACTCGAGCCGGAAGAAGTCACCGACAGTAGCCTGTTCAAAGACGACCATGGCGCTGATTCGTTGCTGGCCATCGAAATCCTCGCGCAGCTGGAACGCACCTTCAGGATTACGATCGATCAGTCCGAACTCGAGCGTCTGGTCAACCTCGAGGGTGTGTATGCCGTTGTCGAGGAGGCGAGGGCGGCCTGAGGACGAGAGCGCCATGAGTGCAACCGGCAATCTTTCGGGGCGCAGTGTTGTAATTACCGGCCTCGGTGCTGTTACGAGTGTGGGTATTGGTGCCGATGAATTTCTCGATGCATTGCGCGCTGGTCGTCATGGCGCCGCCCCGATCGCGGCGTTCGATACCACAGGATATCCGAAAACAATCGGGTGTGAGGTTTCGGATTTCGTTCCGGAACAATGGCTGGGTGCGCATCGGGCCGAAGAACTTGGGCGGGCGACGCAATTCGCGGTCGCCGCGGCCCGAATGGCTCTGGCGGACGCCGGTGTCGGCGAGTGTCGATTGCGCAATCGTCGCGGACTGGTCGCCGTCGGCACAACTGACGGCGAATCGCGTGATCTCGATCGGATGATGCAGAGCTGGCTCGACGATGGTCCGGACAGCATGGAACCCGAGCTTGCCCGCCGAATCCCGGTCAGCCGCCTGTCGACCAGCGTGGCCCGCGAGCTGACGTTGACCGACGTGGAGGCCGTCACCATCCCCACTGCGTGCGCGGCCGGCAATTACGCCATCGGATATGGCGCAGATGCTGTTCGCAGCGGGGATGTTGAATTCGCACTGGTGGGTGGGGCGGACGCGGTGTGCCGGAAAACCTTCTCCGGCTTCTATCGGGTCGGCACAATCGCGGCCGAGCGGTGTCGGCCGTTCGATGCCGATCGAGACGGAATTCTGACCGGTGAGGGTGGCGGCGTGCTTTTTCTGGAGTCTTTAGATTCGGCACTCGAACGCGGGGCGCGAATTTATGCGGAGATTCTCGGGTACGGTCTCAACTGCGACGCCAAGCACCCCGTGGCGCCGGATCTCGACAGCTTCGGTCGCTGTATGAAGTTGGCGC
Source organism: Nocardia sp. NPDC004278 (assembly GCF_053602975.1). Lineage (NCBI taxonomy): Bacteria > Bacillati > Actinomycetota > Actinomycetes > Mycobacteriales > Nocardiaceae > Nocardia > Nocardia sp. NPDC004278. The sequence continues at coordinate 37,798 of NZ_JBSGEQ010000029.1, read as the reverse complement.
ACGAGGATGCCGGTATCAGGTCACAGGATATTGATTTCATTTCCGCTCACGGCACGGGCACCAGAGCGAACGATGTAACCGAAGCGGGCGCAATCCGCCACGTATTCGGCGAGTGCCCGCCACCGACTACATCGATAAAATCGATGATCGGTCACGCTATGGGCGCCGCCAGTGCGCTGGCTGCGATCGCGTGCTCTCTGGCTATTGCTAACGGGTTCATTCCGCCGACTGTCAATCACCGCCACACGGATCCCGATTGTGCACTCGATGTAGTTCCCAACCGCGCTCGCCCGGCCGATCTGCGGGTGGTGCAGAACAATGGGCTGGCGTTCGGCGGTAATAATGCCGTGCTGATCCTCGGCCGTTACCGGGAGTGATCATGACCGCAGGCGAATATGATCGGCGCCCATGGAGAAAGGAAGCGAGAACCCGATGACATTGGTGTTCTCCGGCTGGTCGGTGTTGTCTCCATTCGGAGTGCGCGTACAGGAATTCCAGAGCGGAATCCGATCGGGAATTTCGGCATTACGCGCTGTCGACTCCGGCCAGGACCGTATCCCGATTACGCGGGTCGGGCTGGTCAGCGATTTCGATGTGCGAGAAACGCTGGGCGCCAAAGGCACTCGGACGATGGACCGGGTTACCGGCCTTGCCGTCGAGGGAGTCCGACAGGTACTCGATGAACTGCCAGGAGTGGGCCACGGTGCGGAGACGGCATTGGTCCTTGGCACTACGACCGGCAGCCTGCGCAGCATGATGGAGTTCGTCAAGGATTCTTACGTCCAGGACAAGCCGTTCCAGGTCGATCCCGCTCGATTCCCCAATGCGGTGATGAATCGCGCGGCTGGGCAGTGCGCGATCTGGCACGGGTTGCGTGGACCCAACGCGACTATCGCAGGGGGACGCGCGGCTGGGGTGTCGGTGCTGCAGTACGCCGCGCGGCTCTACCACCGCGATCGAGCCCGCATGGTGTTGTGCGGGATGGCCGAGGAATTCTCACCGCATCGCGCGTGGGTGGAGTATCTGGCCGCGGAGCGGCTGGATCGTCCTCTTGGGGAGGGCTGCGCGGTGTTCGTTCTGGAGCCGCGACAGTCCGCACTCGCTGCCGGTCGCAACGTGCTTGCAGATCTGGTCCGGGTGGAACAGGGAGTGTGGGGGGCCGGCGCCCCCGTGCGCGATGTGCTGGCGCGGCTGTTGCGTTCAGCGCTGGATGCCTCCGGCGTGGGGCCCGCCGAGGTATCGCTCACTGTGGTCGCCGGTGCCCTCGGAACCGATCCGTGGGAGGGGTTCTCCGCCGGTGAATCCGCGGCGGTGCGGGACGTGCTGCCTCGCACGGAGATTCGTTCGATCGCCGATCTGGTCGGTGATTGCGGGGCGGCGACCGGAGGGTTTCAGCTGGCGACGCTTCTCAGTGCCGATTACTCGGCTGACCAACCGTATTCCTTGCTCACATCGGTCGATCTGGACGGCGCGGTCGGATGCGTATTGATCCGCCGATATGAGCCACGCGGGGAGACTCGATGAGCAGTAACCCGATGAGCAATGCCGAAGTTCGGCCCGTCGCCTTGGTGACCGGAGGTTCCCGCGGTATCGGCCGCGCGGTGGTTACTCGTCTGGCAGCGGATGGATACGACGTGGCATTTTGCTACCGGTCCCGGTCCGATGCGGCCGAATCCTGTGTCGGCGAGGCCGAGGCGACTGGTGCGCGGGCGGTAGCCACCCAGCTCGACGCGGCGGATGCGGATGCGGTGCGGGCATGGGTCGACACCACCGAACGGGAGCTGGGACCAATCGACACGCTGGTGACCTCGGCAGGGATCGTACGTGACAGCCCCATGATGCGGATGTCGGAAGCCGATTGGCACACAGTGATAGATGTCAATCTTTCAGGCGCCTTCTCGGTATGCCGTGCGGTCATCTTCCCGATGCTGAAGCGGCGCGCGGGCAGTATTGTCACCATTTCCTCCATCTCCGGGATCCACGGAAACGTCGGGCAAGCCAACTATTCCGCAGCCAAGGCGGGCATCATCGGGATGACCAAGGCCATGGCGAAGGAAGTGGCGCGTTTTGGAGTGCGCGCCAACGTCGTCGCTCCCGGCTTCATCGATACCGATATGACCTCGGTGCTCGACCCCGAACTGCGTGAGTCGGCGGTGGGTCGAATTCCGTTGGGACGGTGGGGAACTGCCGAGGAAGTGGCCGACATGGTGAGCTTTCTGTGCTCACCGCGCGCGGCCTACGTCACCGCGGGTGTCTTTCAGGTGGATGGGGGAATGTCGCTGTGAAGGCCGAACCGAAGTTCTACTTCTCATTGCGCAGCCCCTATTCGTGGCTAGCGTTGGAAGAGTTGATGTCGCGGCATCGCGATCTCGCGCAATCGTTGACATGGGTGCCGTTCTGGGATCCTGACCGCACCATGCTGGCCGCCCTGCAACAGGCCGGCGGCGGCTTCTGCTACGCGTCGATGTCACGGGAGAAGCATCTGTACATCCTGCAGGACGTGCGGCGCGCGGCGACCGCCCGCGGACTGTCCATGATCTGGCCAGTCGATCGCAACCCGTGGTGGGAGGTTCCGCACCTGGCATGTCTGGCCGTTGAGCGAGAGGGCCGCATGCCCGAACTCGCGGTGGCGTTGACCCGCGCCCGGTGGTGCGAGGGGCGCGACATCTGCGACCCCAAGACAGTCGAGGCGGTCGCCTGCGACCTGGGACTCGACGGTGCCCAGATGGTGGCGTCGGTGTCGACTCCGCAGCTGCGCGCTGCCGCGGTGGAATCTCTACTGGCGGCCTACCAGGACGGCGTCTTCGGTGTGCCGTTCTTCGTGCGGGGGGTCAACAAATTCTGGGGGGTGGAACGGTTGGACGCCTTTGCGTCCTCGATGGGGGCACAGCCCGCCGAGTCGGCCGACTTCACCGTCCCGTTGCCGGTCGGTGGCGATATGGGTCATGCCGGTGGCTGCGGCTGAACCGGCGGTCTGGGACGCGATCGTTGTCGGTGCGGGGATCGGGGGGCTGGTCTGTGCTGGGTATCTGGCGGCCGCCGGCCGTCGGGTCCTAGTCGTAGAGCAGCACGATGTCGCGGGCGGCAACGCCCATGTGTTCCGTCGTCGCCGCGCCTACGAATTCGATGTCGGCGTGCATTACCTCGGTGATTGCGGACCGGATGGGATCGTGCCGGCGATCCTGCACGGCTTGGGTGTGAGCGATCGGGTCCGCTTGCGGCCCATGAACTTTGAAGGATTCGATCGCATCGTGTTGCCCAGTCGGATCATCGATGTGCCGGTGGGTTGGGCCGCCTACCGGCACCGGCTGCGCGCCGCGTTGCCCGAGGAGGGCGCCGCGATCGCGGCCTGCACAGATGTTTTCGAGGCGATCGGTGCGATCATGCGAGCCACCCTGATTGCACCGGAAGATGTGGCGGGCCTGGCAAGGCGTTACCCAGGCGCACTGGCGTGGAGCCGTCGGCCACTGGCCCGATTGTTCGACGAATATCGGCTCTCACCGTTGGCACGAACCGTGCTGTCGGCGCAATCCGGCAACTATGGCGCCGCTGCGGCGCAGGTCACGGTCGCCACGCACGCCAGCGTGATGGATCACTACCTGCGTGGGGCCTACTATGTCGACGGTGGCGGCCAGACGCTGGTCGCGGCGCTGGTCGAGATGATCGAAGCACACGGCGGGCAGGTACGTACGCGAACCGGGGTGCGCGCCATCCACACCGACGGTGGCGTCGTATCCGGGGTGAGTTTCGAAGACGACGAGCGCGCGTATGCGGCCCTGGTGATCTCCAATGCCGACTTCCGCCGGACGGTGCTCGATCTCTGCAGCGATACCGCGGGCTTCTCCGAACAGGTGATGCGACGAACACGAACAGCGCGCATGCGCAATGCGTGGGCCATTCTGTATCTCGGGCTGGCCACTGAGCCGCAGGGGCTCGACGGTGCCAATCTGTGGTGCTTCGACCATGAGGACATCGACGAGGCCTACCGGCGATTCGATGACAGGATCAGCGGAGCGCCGTTTACTTTCATATCCTGCGCCTCCGCCCGTCCGGCGCAGCGGCCGTGGGCATGTCCGCCCGGACATGCCAGCATCCAGGTCATGGGGCCGTGCCCAGCGCCCATGTCGAGGTGGGGCAGTGACATCCGCTACCGCCGCGATCCGCGATACCGGTCATGGAAACAGCGCCTGACCTCCGAGTTGCTGATCGCCGCCGAGAAGGCGATGGGACCGATCACCGGCGACATTGTGCACTTGGAGACGGCGACCCCACTGAGCCATCAGCGCTATACCCGCTCCAGCGGGGGGACCCCCTATGGCTTGGCCGATTGGGGTGGGATAGCGAGTCGACCGGAGACGGCCACCGCCGTGGCGGGCCTACACGTTGTCGGGCAGAGCACCCGTTACGGTAGCGGCATTGCTGGCGCAGCGGTGAGCGGAATCCGTTGTGCAGGAGAGATTCTCGGCCGTGATCTGCTGCGCGAAGCGTATGGCGGAGCGGTACTGGCCGACCCAGCGCGTTCAGCGTCGCGATCATCCGAATGGGACCCGCTCGCGGTGTCGCGCGGCAGCTTGCGTCGCGATGCTCCGGGACTGCCGAAACTGACCCTTGTCCGATCATGACCATGCGGTCGTGATGTCGAACGCTTTGTGAGAGTTGATGAATACACAGATCGACACCAGCTGGGTGATCACCGGAGCCGGAGCCGTCGCGGTGATCGGCGAAACACTGACGGAGTTCTTCGCAGCACTATGCGCCGGCAGGTCCGGTGTGGCCGAAATCCAGCGCTTCGCAACCCACGATTACCGCACGCACCACGGATATCCGAGAGACAATTCCAGACCCGACACAACTGCTTACGCCACGAGGTTGCTGGTCCAATCCGTCGCCGAGGCGATGGCCCAGGCTCGGCTCGACGACCTGACCGGCATTCCGGTCATCATCGGAACCGGGCTGCGCGAATTCCGCTCGGTCGAGCTGGCATGGCAGGCCGGTCCCGCCGGGGGTTCGCCGGACCTGGATTTCGGGCCCGCGCTGCGCGATCGGTTCGGGTGTGCCGAAGTGCACACCGTGTCGAATGCGTGCGCGGCCTCGTTGCACGCGTTGGGGATGGCCGAGGATCTGCTGGCACTCGACCGAGCCGACACCGTCGTCGTCGGCGGCGTCGATACGATCGCGGTGAGTATGTTCGCCGCGCTCGATCTGGTGCAGCCCCCAATGGAGGAGTTGCGTCCGTTCGATGCCCGGCACAAAGGCGTGCTCATGGGCGACGGTGCGGCCGCCATTGTGCTGGGTCGCGGCGGGACGGCCCGGGCGGTGCTGCGCGGTGTGGGAATCAACTGCGACGCCGGACATGTCACCGCACCCGATGCGGTCGGCATCGTGGCGGCCATGCATGATGCCCACCGCCGCGCGGGGGTGCGGCCCGCCGACGTGGATCTCGTCCTTGCCCATGGCACCGGCACCGCACTGAACGATGCCGCCGAGGCAACGGCCTTGACCGAAGTTTTCGGTGCCACACAGCCGGTGGTGACGGCGATCAAGGCGATGACCGGACACACCTCTGGCAGTTCCGGGTTGCTCAGCTTGGTCGCGGCGATCGAATCCCTACGCACCGGGGCGGTTCCGGCGATTCCTGATCTCGCGGTGCCCATCGACGAGGCGAAGCCACTTCGCTTGGCGACAGCGCCGATCGAGTCCGTCGATCTGCGGGTGGCGCAGGTGAACTCCTTCGGTTTCGGTGGCGTCAACGCCGTCGCGATCGTAGAGCGTGTCGCATGATGTGGCCGGCGCCGGATGCACCGGTGATCGTCGGCGCCGCCGTAGTCGCGGCAGGCTTCCCTGTGCACGACCCGTTGAAGGTCCTCGGTAAACGCGGATTGCGATACAAAGATGAAGCGACACGGCTCGGCCTGGCGGCTGTGTATACCGCATTCCGGGATGCGGGTATCGACGACTGCTCCGATGCCGTCACCGCCGTGATCGCCAGTTCCAACTACGGAAATCTCGACACCGTCTGCCGGATCGTCGGTGATGGCGTTGACTCCGGTGAGCGGGGGCCGATGGACCTTCCGAACGCGTCCAGCAATATCATCGCCTCCTCGATTGCTATCCGTTTCGGGCTTTTCGGCCCTAACCTCATGCTGTGCAGCGGTGCGAACTCCGGCCTTGATGCGGTGGACTGGGCTACCGTGCTGCTCGGATCGGGGCGCGCGGCACGAGTAGTCGTCGTTGGAGTCGAGGTGGACAATGCGGCCGTCCGTCGATTTGCCACCGCCCGAATACCTTCCGGACTGTTTCACGGCGCGGGCTGCATCGTTGTCGAGCGGGCGGACCTCGCGACATCACCGCCGCAGGCGGTTGTCGGGAAGTGTGTGCGCGGCCCGGAGGTATCCGCTTCGGTCGCCGCAGCGCCGGTGAACCGTTGGTACACACCGGACTTCGGCAAGCCTGGCGAACTTGTATCTGTGGTGGACGCCGAGGAGGTGGTCGATCTCGCGGAGCGGATCGGCGCGGCCTCGGGCGCGCTCGGGATCGTTCAAGCCGCGCTCGCCGCCACCGGTCACGGCAGCTCTCTTCTCACCACCGGTGGTGACGGCGCACCGCTGACCGCCTGTTTGATCACCTCGAATTCCCCTACTACCTCTGGAGAGTGACCATGACATCATCGGTGGAGCCGGTCTCGGGGCCGATTACACAGGTCAAGTTGCGTCCGCGATACGAGGGTGCGAATATCGGCCCGTGGATCGGGTTCAAACACGTGAACTACCTGGTCGAAGAGGCGCTGATCGCCCATTTTCGCCGTCTCGGAAATGACGTGCGGAGTCTGTACGCCGACCACGGATTGTGCTGGGAGATAGTCGATATCGATACCCGAATCATCCATGTCTTCAACCTGGACGAGGCCGTCCGACTGATCGTCCGGTCGCGCGCGGCGAGCGACGGTGAGCTTACCTACGAAGTCGTCATAGTCGGCGACCGCGACGGGGACGAGATCAAACTGGCGCGCTCGCGGGTATCGGTTGTCCTACGCGAAGATTCCCGATGGGCGAGCCCACGCGCCGCAGCGGCGCCGGAACTCGCGAGCGCGGTCGTTCCCGAGATTCGGCGCTCGGCGCCGGCATCGGGATTCGGCAGCCCCCCGGCAAGCGGTCTTCCCACGGATGTGGCACGACTGACCCAGGGGCGCAATGGGTTTGCGTGGACCTTCCGAATCCCCTATTTCTACTGCCACTTCACCGAGCGGCTGCAGATGTCCGGATATTTGCGGATCATGGAGGACGCCGTGGATCGGTTCCTCGCCGACCGTGGTGTCTCCATCCGCATGCTGCTCGATGACCAGCAGCTCATTCCGGTGGTGCCTCGATCACGGATCACCATGCTCGACGAGGCCTATATGGAGGAAGACCTGCATGTGGTGCTGGTCGTCGACGATGTGTTCAAGAACCTGACGTTCACCGTCGGTATGGAATGCTATGTGCAACGTGGCCAGACGCTTGTCAACGTTGCCGCCGGTGCGATCACCCATGGGTACGCCAGGCTCGAGGATCGTGCGAGTTGGGGACTCAGCGATCTCGACGAGCGTCTGTGCCGTGCACTGGCACGATAGTGGGCGGTATCGACTGGATTGTTACGGCCGATGTGGCGGCGCGGGGCCCGGGTTTTGCACCGCCACATCCGGTCTCAGGTCTGTGGCCTGGTCACGACCTCGGAGCGGACGAGAGGGCGTCGGCCAGGACCCGCAGCTGCTCGGTAGCCGCGCCGAAGAGGAATTCGCTGCGTTTGGCGGCGAGGAAGTACCGGTGCACCTGGTACTCGAGGAAGATGCCGATGCTCGCGTGCACATGCACCATCGTGTGTGCGACGCGGTGGCCGGCCTCGGCAGCCCAGAACTTCGCGGTGGCGACTTCGGCGTCTGCGGGCAGCCCCTGGGCTTCGCGCCAGGCTGCCTGCCAGAGTGTCAGGCGCACGGCCTCGACATCGATGTGAGCGTCGGCCAAGCGCTGCCGGACGGCCTGGAACGAGCCAATGGGTTTGTCGAATTGCTTTCGAGTCAAGGCATATTCGCTGGTGAGTTCCAATGCACGTTCCACAACACCGAGCTGTTGGGCGCAGGTGGCGATGGTCGCTCGACGATGTGCCCATTCGGCCGCACCGTTGCCCGGCGCCCCCAGGGCGTTCGCGGTGCCCACGGTGATGCCGTCGAGTTCGAGCAGTGCGGCGTCGGTGCTGTCGACGACGTGTTGCCCGGTGACGCGCATACCGGGGGTGTCGCGGTCGAGTACGAGCAGCAGCGGCCCCTGCGGGGTGGTGGCTTCGATCAGAAACGCGTCGGCGAATGCTCCCGCGGGAACGGCACTGTGGGTGCCGCTGAGCTGCCAGCCGGTCGCGGCGGGTTCGGCCCGGAATCGGTTGTCTTCGGTGGCGAGTGCTACCGCGAGCGTGGTGGTTCCGGACGCGACCGGTGCGACCCACCGCTGCCGCTGCTCGTCGTCACCGAACGTCGCGATCGCGCAAGCGCCCACTGCGACGCTTGTCAGGTACGGGGCCGGAGCGACGGCCCGGCCGATCTCGATGAGCACACTGCACTGCTCGGCCAGACCGAATCCGCCGCCGATCGGAGCGGGCAGCGCGGCCTCGATCAGTCCGGCCCGCGTGAACGCTGCCCACAGCGGCCGGTCGAAACCGGTGCCGTCCGGAGTGTTATTTGTCGTCCAGTCGGTGAGCAGGGTCCGGGCCAGCCCGGCCAGATCGCTTTGTTCCTCGGTGAAACTGAAGTCCATAACGGGATTCCTTTGGGAAAGATCAGCGGGTAACGGGCAGTCCGAGAGCAGTTTTGGCGATGATGTCGCGCTGTACCTCGTTGGTACCGCCACCGAAGGTGAGGATCAGTGACGATCGGTGGAAACGTTCGATCCGGCCGCGCAGTACGGCGCCCGGTGAGTCGGTGCGCACGATCGCCGACGTGCCCAGCACCTCCATCAGCAAACGGTATGCCTCCGTGGCCAATTCGGTGCCGAACACCTTGGTTGCCGAGGCGTCGGCCGGGCCGAGTTCGCCGGAGTCGGCGGCCCAGGCGATGCGCCAGTTGCGCAGCTTCAGGTACTCGATATTGGCGTGCACGCGTGCCAGGTGCAGTCGAACCCATTCGGCGTCGATAACCCGTGAACCATCAGCGCGGGTGGTTCGCTCGGACCACTCCCACACCTGCCGCAGCGACTCCTGTAATGGCGCAGCGGAAGTCAGCGCCACTCGCTCATGGTTGAGCTGATTGGTGATCAACGGCCAACCCGCGTTCGGTTCGCCCACGATGTTGGTGGTGGGGACGCGGACGTCGGTGTAGTAGGTGGCACTGGTGCCGGGACCGGCCATGGTGTGAATCTTGCTCCAGGAGAAGCCTGCTGCGGTGGTGGGGACGATCAGGATGGACAGTCCGCGATGCTTGGACGCCTTCGGATCGGTGCGTGCGGCCAGCCAGATGTAGTCGGCATATTCGATGAGGCTGGTCCAGGCCTTTTCCCCGTTGATGACGAACTGGTCACCGTCGCGGACTGCGCGCGTGCGCAGCGAGGCGAGGTCGGTGCCCGCCTCGGGTTCGGAATAGCCGATGGAGAAGTGCAGGTCGCCCTGCGCGATGCGTGGCAGAAAGAACGACTTCTGTTCCGGGGTACCGAATCTCATGATGGTGGGGCCGACGGTGTTCACGGTGAGAAACGGGAACGGCACCCCTGCGGCGGCGGCTTCGTCGTTGAAGATCAGCTGGTCCATCGCCGGCCGGTTCTGCCCCCCGAATTCTGCCGGCCATCCCAGTGTGAGCCAGCCGTCGCGCCCGAGGGAGCGAACGACTTGCTTGTAGGCTTCGGGCGCACCGTATTCGCCGCCCGGGCCGTCCAATGCCGCGCGTATTTCCGGTGTCATCAGATCGGCGAAATACGCGCGCAAGTGTTTACGTAGCTGCTGCTGTTCCTCGGTGAAATCGATATTCATCCGCGTCCCTTGCTGTAACGTGTCGGTTCTCTTCAAAGCTAGAACACGTTATTGCTAGATATAAAGCGGCGACAGCAGCAGGAAAATGTAGGTGCCGTGACAGCAAGATGCCACGGTCAGGACTGCCTCGGCAATCGCCGACACTTCGCCTGCGCGCCGCCATCGGGATGCTGTCGACGCTCAGGATTGACGGAAATCCGGAAGTGAAACGTGTTCATCGACACGTCACATTCTGCTGGAACGGTGCATCGTGTCGTCGGAGCGGCTCAGGGATGTCCGGTATGCCCGCTAATGCCGTTGTCCACCAATGTGTTTGACCGTGCGATCATCAATGGCAAGCTAGCTGTTGCAGGCGGAAGTTCGACGGGGAGGCCGAGGGTGAACTACGACGTGACGGGATTCTCACGACAGGACCCGAGAAACCACGATGGTGGTGACGACATCGTGGAACTGCTCGCGAAGTCGCGACAACTGATCGACCGTGCGATGGACGAATGCCGCGACGACCGTGCGGGCACCCACGACATTGTGAGGGTGCGCCCGGGGGAGGGCTGGGAGCAGGAACTTCAGCGGCTACTCCAACGGGCACGCAAGGAAGCGATGCTGGTGGTGTCCAGTCCGTTGCGCATCCAACCGCACTATCAGTCCAGTCGGACGCTGGTCGAGCAACTACTTGCCGCGGGACGCGAGGTCCGACTGCTGTACTCGCGCCACTACGTCGAAACCCGCAGCCCGGATATGCTTTTGCAGCACCCACAGGTACACGCCCAGACGAGGGTGGTCGACGCGGACTTCTACAACATGATCATTATCGACAAGCAGGTAGCTGCCATCTGGGGTGGCCTCGGAGAGCAGCGACCACATGGTTTCGTGGTCCGCGATGCCGCGTTGTTGCGAGTGATCCACCAGTTCGCCAGGATCCTGTGGGACTCGGCGTCGGACCTGTCGGTTCATCTCGGCCTGCGATCCAACGAATTCGACGACACGGCACTGGCCGTGCTGCGCGCGCTCAACCAAGGGCTCAAGGATGAGGTCGCCGCGCGCCAGCTATCGGTGTCGCTGCGAACCTACCGCAGATACGTTGCCGACATGATGGTCCGACTCGGTGTGACCACCCGATTCCAAATCGGTGTTCGCGCAGCAGAACTCGGTCTTCTCGAATCCACCTGACGTGCCCCTCGGTCGCGCCGCGTCCGATGCTACGCCACGGGCGCGGCGACGACCGATGTGGCCGACGTGGACCGGCGGCTACCTCGGATGAAGGTTGGGGATGCGCTCACCGTCGGTAAGGTTTTGCGCACTATTCCCGTCAGCGCGTCCCGGGCGCCACATTCGATGAACGTGCGCACTCCGGTCGTGCCGAGGTATTGCAACGCGCTGGTGAAACGTACCGGCAGCACCAGATGGTCGGCGAGAATTTCGGCGAAGTCGTCATCGTCGGTGTAGAACCGCTGCATGATCGGCGAATACACCGGAGTCCGCAGGCAACCCGCCGTGCCCGCGAGCTCATGACGCAGACGCTTTCCAAAACTCGCGGCTGCCGCCTCGAGCAGCGGGCTGTGAAACGGGTACGGGGATGAAATTCTCACGGCGGTCACCCCGATATCGCGCGCAATCGATTCCGCGAGCGTCAATGCCTCCGCCGGGCCGGCGAGCACCGTTTGACGTGGGCCGTTCTCGACGGCGACGACAAGGCCTTCGATATTGATGGCATCGACCAATGCTTGCGCCCTGCTCGCCTGCGCACGGACCGCGAGCATACCGCCGGATTCGGCCGCGATCTCGAGGCACTGCGACCGGATATGGACGATCCGGGCGCCCTGACCTGTCGTGAAGACTCCGCCGGCGACCAGAGCGGCTATCTCGCCGAGGCTGTGCCCGGTCAGCGAATGTGGGTGGAGCTCTTTCGAAATCACGATTCTGTAGGCGGCGACAGCGGTCCCGAACAGTGCCAGCTGCAGCGTATCTGGATCGTCGGCGAGTAGCTGATCGAGGCTGGGTGGGTATCCGTCCAATAGGATCGGTGATATCGCCGCGGCTCCGAGCTCCACGGTCCCATTATCGATTTCTTGGAAGGTCCGACCGATCTGCGGCCACCGATCTGCGTATTCCAGGAAGGTTTCCTCCAGATATGCACCCTGGCCTGGAAACATGCAAATAGGTGGAACTGTGGGGTCGAACTCCACGGCTGGCTCCTTGTTCGATACGCGCGGATCTTTCTTTTGTAGACCCGCATTCGGCCCGTGAGCCGCGGATCTGACAGCAAACTGACGCTGCCCGAAAGCATCCGCATGCATAGTGGCCGCAATGTGTCAACCGATACCTGGCCACTGATCGTCAGCTCTAGAGTGATCCACCTCTTGATTCGCTCGCGAGAGGATCTTCATGCCCGACAATACTTTCACCCAGCGGTCACCGGTATTCGCCGACTTGTTGCTGGAGCGTGCCGACGATGATCACCCAGGGCTCCTGTTCGAGGATTCCCGGTGGACCTGGCATCAAGTCGTGCGCGAATGTTTCGCCCGTGCGACCGTACTGACGCAGCTTTGCCGCTACGGCCGGATGTTTCATGTCGGTGTTCTGCTGGAGAACGAACCCGAATACATCTTCTTACTGGGCGCGGCGTCACTGTGCGGCGCGACCGTGGTCGGTATCAACCCGACCCGACGCGGCCGCGAACTTGCCGCAGATATCCGGGGAGCCGACTGCGATCTGATCGTCACCGACAGTGCGCGGGCGGCCATGCTCGCCGAAATAGATACCGGCGTGGACGGGGAACGAATATTTATTGCCGATTCCGCCGCATGGACCGAGCTGGTCGCGGCGGCACGGCACAACCGGATGATCGCGACCGCCGCTCAGGACCCAGCTACCCGTTTGCTGCTGACCTTTACCTCCGGTTCGACCGCGGCGCCCAAAGCGGTCATCTGCTCGACCGGCCGGCTGGCTGCACTCGCCATGGCCAACCCGTTCGGGATCACTCGGGACGATGTCACCTATAACTCGATGCCGTTGTTCCACGGCAATGCGATCATGGCCTGCTGGGCGCCATCGGTCTTCACCGGCGCGACATTCGCCATGCGGCGAAAGTTCTCGGTGTCGGGATTCTTACCCGACATCAGGCGGTTCGGTGCAACCTATTTCAATTATGTGGGCAGATCGCTCGCCTATCTTCTCACCGCCCCCGAATCGCCCCTCGAGGCCGACACTCGACTGCGGATCGTCTTCGGCACCGAAGCAACGCCGCGCGACCGCTCCGAATTCGAGCGCCGGTTCGGAGTCCGTCCGATGGAGAGCTACGGCTCGAGCGAAGGTGTCATCTCGATACGCATGACACCGGATGCTCCGCCGAACTCGCTCGGCCGTCCCCCTGAATTCCTCGATATCGAAATCCACGATGAGTTCGGAAGGCAGTGTCCCCGAGCCCGATTCGATAGCCACGGGCGTTTGCTGAATCCCGGGGAGGCGATCGGGGAAATTGTTAATGTCGCCGGAGCGCACCTGTTCGAGGGTTACTACAATAATCCCGAAGCAGATCGAGATCGGTTACGCTGCAATGTATTTCGAAGCGGCGATCTGGGATATCGAGATGAGGCCGGGTTCTTCTATTTCGCCGGGCGGTCCGCGGACCGGATCCGAGTCGACGGTGAGAACTTCTCCGCAGCGCCGGTGGAGCGAATACTCGCACGATTTCCGGGCCTCGCGCACGTCGCGGTGTATCCGGTGGCCGACGAACGAACCGGAGATCAGGTAATGGCGGCGCTCGAACTGGTCGACGATGCCAGGTTCGATGCCGAGGCTTTCGGTGTATTCCTCTGCGGGCAAAGCGATCTCGGCACCAAGTGGGCGCCGCGATATGTGCGGATCATCGACCGGATGCCGGCAACCGCCACGCGCAAAGTCGACAAGCCCGCGTTGCGCAGGGCCGCTTGGCTGGTCCATGACCCGATCTATATTCGTCGAGGCAAGTCGTTTCACTATCACCGCGCGAGTGAGGCCGACAAGGCCGAAATAATCGCACAGTTCACGAAGTACGGACGTTCGCCGTGCTGACCGAGTATCGGGGGCCGGGCCGCATTCGCTCACAGGCGCCCTTTGGCGGGTAGGTAGTCCGCGTACGCCGATGTGCCGGGACCACCGCATATACGGTGTTATGTCGCCGGACTGGTTGTCGCGGAGGTCTTTACACAGATTCGGCCCTGTGTGTCGATGCGATGCAGCAACACCGGTTCGTTCACTTTCGTGAAGTATTCGTCGACCGCTTGGGTTGCCCCGCTGTATTTCCCGTAGTCATCGACGATCAGCACGCCACCCACCGACAGCAGCGGATACAGGTGCTCGAGTTCGTGGCGGGTCGAGTCGTAGAGGTCGGTATCCAGTCGCAGAATGGCGATGCTGTCGGGGGCCTGCTCGGGAATCGTGTCCTGCACGAGACCTTCGACGCAGCGGACCCGCTCGCGCGGATACCCCGTGCCGCACACCGTGTCGAGCACCGATTGCTGGTCACTGCCTTCGTCCTGCACGCTGTCGGTGACACTGGCCAGGAGGTCCCCGAGCTTCATCGCCCCAGACGGAAGCTGCAGTTGATCCACCTCAGATGGCGGATCCCAGGTCCAGGCGAAGGTGTCGTACAGCCAGATCGTGCGGCCGAGGTCCTTCGCCGCTACCAATGTCGCCGCCGCGATAGCGGCGCTGCCTCCCCGCCACACACCGCATTCGACGACATCACCCGGAATCCGGGCGTCGGCGATGTATTTCGTGGCGAGCCGCAGCGCGTAGCTCATCGATACCGAGGTCTGTGTGGTGTGCTGCAGGCTCTCGTACAGTTCGACGAACTGCGGGTCGAGATGTCTGATGTCGGGGAAGGTACCCAGCGCCCGAGGCACTTCCATCGCCGCCACCCGGAGGGAGGGATTGGACGCCTGCTGGTCCTGACTATCGCGCAGGAGCCCGGCAGTGACGAGGTGTTCGATTGCGGCCCTGGTCGCCGCTGCACTCACGCCGTGGGCTTCGAGCTCAGCGACAACCTGATCGACCTGCGCTGGTTGGGAGAACCGGGATAGCAAATCGGCAATGGTGGGCGTTACCGACCGCAGGTCGAGTGGACTGTCGCTGTGCCCCAAGCGAACACCCTCTGTTCCCCACGCGAGGAACGTACCGGGGCGCGTTTGGTAGATCGTCATGGCTTCTCCCGTCGTAACCTGGCCGATCACCACACGCAGCTGCGCGCCGCAGCGGGAGACCGAGGAAACTAGAGATCTACCGGCCAGCGGATCGAGGGCCTGCCCGCTCGCAGGAAGATGTCGCCTCGGGCCGGGCAGTAATACGCAGCGCTGGCCGCTATGTGCCACTCGCGGTGCGCGTGTCCAGCACGCGCCTACATTCGGCTGGATCCCCGATACCCGCTCATCCGACGGTATCGCTCGCACTCGTACCAGGAGGCAGGAGACGATGCGTGTTCTCGACTGCGTGGAAGGTAGCGTGCCGAACGCGAGTCCGGTCCGTGCACCGATCGATTGGCAGCAGCACGCCGACCCACAGGAATTCTGTGCGGCCTGGACCGTCAGTGCCGACGAGGCGATCTTTCGAGGGCACTACCCGGGGTTTCTCATCTTCCCCGGTGTGTGTCTCGTCGAATCGGTCCACCGGGTAGCTGTTTCTCACGCCGCCGCACATGGCATATCAATGCTGCTCACCGAGATCGAGCACACTCGATTCCTGCATCCGGTCTTTCCCGATCACCGAATCGTCGTGGCGGGCCGAACAACTGCCGCCGATGACAGTTTTCGGTGCGTGGCCACCATCCGGTCGGCGCGCGGAGACGGTGAGCCGGAATTGGCGGCCCGGGTCCGGCTGCGATATGGCAGGCGTGCGTAATGAATCCACGCGTTATGGATGCATTCGGGCCGGCGCAGATCATGGGACTACTCCCGCATCGGCCGCCGGCGTTGCTGCTCGACCGGATAGTCGAGTTGGTGCCGGGGGAGCGGGTGACCGGCATCAAGGCGATAACGGTGGAAGCCGTGTGGTACGAAGGCGTGGACGGACTCGATTATTCGTATCCCAGTTCGCTACTGGTGGAGTCATTCGGTCAGGCGGCTGCGGTATTGCTGGCACAGGCGTGGCGCCCCGGGCAGGGCATCGCCGATGAGGTGCCCATCCTCGGCGGCTTGTCCGGTGTGTGCTTCGACAGACCCGTCGATCCCGGCGACGTCGTGTACCACCACGTGCGAATCGACCGCGTAATCGAAGATAACGCGATCATCAGCGGGCACAGCACCGTCGACGACACCACGGTGATGCGAATCGAGCAGGTAATTCTGGCGTTGCGTCCCAAGGGGCGAATTACCTGATGCGCGGCCGATTTACGTCTGTTCTATCGAGAAGGCTGGTAAATGGATTTCGGATTCGATGAGACACAGTTCGCCGTCGACGAGGCGGTCCGCGGTGTGCTTTCGCGGGAACCGACTCCTGCCGACGCGTGGCGGATGCTATGCGATGGCGGCCTGCACATGCTGGGGTTCCCGGAGGAATTCGGTGGCGCCGGTCTGGGTGCTGTCGAAGTGGGAATCGTGGCTCGCGCCCTGGGCGAAGTCGCCCTCACAACGCCGTTGTTGGGAGCGGGCATCGCTGGGCTGGTGGCCTCGCGATCACCGAGCGCGAATATCACCGACTGGTGCAAAGGAGTGCTCGACGGACAGGTGACGGCAGTCAGTGCGGGTATCGCGGGCGGCGGTGAACTCCCCACGACGACAGCCGATCCGGGAGCGCAAGGTCAAACGATCACCGGTCGATTCGCTGCTGCTCCACACGCGCAGCAGGCACGGTGGCTTCTCGCGCCCACCGTGAGCGGACCGGTTCTGGTCGATATCGATGACCAGACGACAACCGCGACCGCGATCGAATGTTCACTGGGCACTGAACAAGCCGACGCCCCCGTAGATATGCAATTCGAGCTCGCCGACGCGCGATGCACAACTCTGTTGTCCGTGAATGCCGATGCACAGGAACTGTATGCCGACCTCTATCGTGCGGTCTTGCTGTCCTATGCGAGCGGGCTGCTCAGTGGCGCACTGAAACTCACCGCCGAGCACCTGCGGTCGAGAACTCAGTTCGGGCGCCCACTGTCGACATTCCAGGCAGCCTCACAAGAGATCGCTGACGTCTACGTTCTTGCCACCGCATTGGAATCGGTGTCGTTGTTCTGCAACTGGACTATCGACAACGGCGGCTGTGCGAGCACCGAACTGGACGCGGCACTTTTCCTATTTGCCGCAGAGGGCCGTGCGGCGATGCAGATGTGCCACCACCTGCACGGGGGGCTGGGTGTCGACGTCACCTATCCGATGCACAGGTACTTCTCACTGGCCAAGGACGTGGTCCGGCACTGCGGCGGTGAGAGGCAGAATCTCAGGAGGTTGGGTACACGATGTTCATAGGTCTGACACCGGAACAGCGGTCATTGCAGCGCGAGATCCGTTCGTACTTCGAAACTCTCGTAAGCGAAGAGGATGCGCGGACCCTGTTGGACGACCGGCACGGCATGGTGGCGAAACGGATTGTGCGACAGCTGGGCGAAGACGGCTGGCTGGGGGTGGGTTGGCCGAAGGAGTTCGGGGGCAAGGGATTCGGCCCGCTCGAACAGCAGATCTTCGAGTCCGAGGCGGTACGGGCGAGTATCCCGCTGTCGTCGGTCACCTTGCAGACCGTCGGCCCGACGCTGCTGCGTTACGGCACAGTCGAGCAGAAAGAGCGATTTCTGCCCGGAATTCTGCGTGGTGAAATCGAATTCGCGATCGGCTACACCGAGCCGGACGCCGGCACTGATCTGTTCTCGCTGTCGACCACCGCGAAGAAGCAAAGCGACGGTTCCTACCTCATCAACGGCCAGAAGACCTATACGACCGGCGGACACACCGCGGACTACATCTGGCTGGCCGCTCGAACCGGCACCGTCGAGTCGCGGCACCGCGGTTTGTCGATACTGATCGTCGACACCGCGGATCCGGGGTTCAGTTGTACCCCGATCATTTCACTCGACGGAGCGCATCACACAAACGCCACTTATTTCCACGATGTGCGGGTACCGGCATCGATGTTGGTCGGCGAGGAGAACAGAGGCGTCAAATATCTGATCTCCCAGCTCAATCACGAGCGGGTAATGCTCAGCCCGTCCGGCCGGATCGCCGCCATCTACGATCTGGTGCACAAGTGGGCCGTCTCATCAGGGGCGCTCGATCGAGACGATGTACGGGAGTGCCTGGGCGAGATTCTCGCGGTGCTGAAGGTCAACGATGTCATGAATTGGCGGGTAGTGGCATCGACCGGACCGGACGGGCCCAGTCAGGCGGATGCGGCGGCCTCCAAGGTCTTCCACACCACTCGGGTGCAACGTGTCGCGCGCATCGCCGAAGACATCATCTATGCCTGGGGAGACCTCAGCGACCCAGCCACCGCGCGGGCCCTGAAAGCGCTGGACGTTCATGCCAAACGGAATGTCGTGATCACATTCGGGGGCGGCGTCAACGAGGTGATGCGGGACATGGTTTCCGAGGTCGGCTTGGGCCTGCCCAAAGTCACCCGCAGATAGCTTTCTCCGTGCACGTTGTCGCCCGATGCCGCTCAGTCGAGGTCGAGCAGAACTTTGCCGATCGCGCCGTCTTCGACAGCGTCGTGGGCGGCTGCGGTGCGGGTCAGGTCGTAGTGGTGCAGCGGCAGGCCGGCGTTTTCCCCGACGTGCAGGGCGTTGTCGGCGAGTGCGGCAGTGATGTCGTGCACGGCCGCCTGCAGGAGAGGTTCGTCGAGGGTGTAGAGGATGGTGAACTGGTAGCGCAGGTTCTTCCGGAACGTTGCCCGCAGCGGCAGGACCAGTTCATCGCCGCCGTTGTTCGCGTAGACCGCGACCGTGCCGTGCACTCTGGTCACGGCCAGGTCCAGCGCGGCGTTGGGGGCCGGGGCTACCTCGGCGACCAGATCGACGCCCTCGGGAGCGATCGCCTTGATCGCGGCCGCGGTGTCGCCCTGGCGATAGTTAACCACATGGTGCGCCCCGGCGGCTCGCGCCAAGCGGGCCTTTCGGTCGGAGCTCACGGTCGTGATCACGGTCGCCCCGGCCCAGCGGGCCAACTGGATCGCGGCGTTGCCGACGGCGCCGGCGCCGCCGCCGACGAGCACGGCCTGCCCCGCCAGCGAGCCGGGCGCGAGCCGCGACACGACCCCGGAGGTCAGCACCCGGTGCGCGGTCACGAATGGCGTGCCCAACGAGGCTCCCAGATCGAGAGACGCCCCCTCCTGCAATGGCGCGACATGGTTCACCGGCTGCACCGTCACCTCGGTCGCGGTGCCGTAGGCCCGGCCGTGCTGCGCCAGCAGCAGCCACACCCGATCGCCCACCGCGAACCGTTCGACGCCCGCCCCGACCGCCTGCACGACGCCCGCGCCGTCCTGCCCTGGCGCGACCTCGCCGACGATATTCGCCAGACCCGCGCGGAACTTCCAATCCGTCGGGTTCACGCCCGAACGCAAAACTCGGACCGCCACCTCGCCCGGACCTAGAATGGGCTCGGGGCGCTCCACCAGCCGCAGGACCGACGACGGGCCGGTCTCGGAGTAGACGACCGCACGCATGCCCGGTCCAACAGCGACGTGACCTGGGACATTCCGACCTAGCCCCGGCATGATCTATGGGAAAGCGCGGGACGATCGCAGTCCTGCCCGGTCAGACCCTCGGTGGTCGTGCCGAGCCAGGTCGACCGCGGCAAAGCCGGATCGAAGATCCACGTGCTTTCCGATTGTGCCGGAGTCCATTAGGAAGCAGGTTTCTGGCGATCTTCACTGTGGAACCCATCACGGACGGCTTAGCCTGGTTCTACGCCAATATTGCGGATCACCAAGTAAATCGCGTGCACGCAGGTTGTCACTTGTGACCGGCTGGCTTCATATGCCCCGGTAGAGATCCGGAAAGGAAAGCCATGAAGATCGTTGTGATCGGTGGCACAGGTGTTCTGGGGTCAAAAGTGGTTGACAAACTGAGGGACCACGGCGACGAGGCGGTGCCAGCGTCGCCTAGGACTGGCATCAACACACTTACCGGGGAAGGCCTCGCCGACGCGCTAACCGGTGCCGACGTGGTTGTTGACGTATCCAACTCACCCTCCTTCGACGACGATCCCGCGATGGAGTTCTTCACAAGATCGACTACTAACTTGGAGGCTGCCGCGAAGGCCGCGGGCGTCAGGCACTACGTCGCGGTGTCGATCGTTGGTGCCGACCAGCTACCCGAAAGCGGCTACCTACGGGCGAAGGTCGCCCAGGAGAAGCTCATCCAAGAATCGGACATTCCCTACTCGATCGTGCGCGCCACCCAGTTCGCCGAGTTCACCGGCGCGATCACAGCCTCGATGACGGTTGGCGACGAAGTGCGCGTACCAGACGCGCTGATACAGCCCATCGCCGTCGACAATGTCGCAGCCGAGGTCGCCCGAGTGGCTGAAGGCGAACCACTGGATGACATCGAGAACATCGGAGGGCCTGAGAAGATCTCTTTCGAACAGATGGCCCGTGCCGTGCTGGCCCGAGAAGGCGGAGCCAAGACAGTCGTCGTCGACCCGCACGCTGGTTACTTCGGAACACCGCTCTCCTTGAACAGCCTGGTTACCGCATAGGCAGGTCCGATCGGACCAGCCGGAGCCGACGCCGCCGACAGCGGCGCAGCGATCTGATCAGTAAGGCGGACATCCATGTCGAAACAGCAAGAGCTTGAAGCGCGTTTGCAAAACGTGCTGACCGTGATTCAGAGCGTCACCCCGCCTTTTCTGCCGCCGAACGCCGAAGTGATGACCATTGTGGTCGAGTGGCCGCCCGGCGATCCTGGGGCGCCCCCGCACCGCCATCCCGGCGGACCGGCATTCGGTTACGTGCTGGAAGGCGAAATGCTGTTCGAGCTGGAAGGGGAGCCGCCCCGGGCCATCAAGGCCGGCGAGGCGTTCTGGGAACCCGGCGGAGACCTAATCCACTACTCGGACGGCAACAACCGCTCGGACATCCCGCTCCGCTACCTCGTCACGATGATGTGTACCCCTGGCCAACCGATGCTCGTCGTCGTCGAAGACGACGAGCTCGAGGCGCGCCACGACCGGCGGGTAGCTGCACCGAGCTGAACCCAGGATCCGCCG
The DNA here is from genome assembly GCF_053602975.1 of Nocardia sp. NPDC004278. Lineage (NCBI taxonomy): Bacteria > Bacillati > Actinomycetota > Actinomycetes > Mycobacteriales > Nocardiaceae > Nocardia > Nocardia sp. NPDC004278. The sequence continues at coordinate 16,637 of NZ_JBSGEQ010000029.1, read as the reverse complement.
GTTATGTCGGTCGGAGCCGCGCGCAGGCCCGGCGAATATGACCGGGCACGCCGCCAGATCGACGGCACCCAGGCGGCCGGGCGAGGCACTGGCTGCCAGCCCGGCGCACATCAGTGACCGGCCGAGATCGGCTGCGCTATCCCATTCGAGCCGCCATCTCGCACTTCGGCATCACCGGGCGTTCGAATAGATCATCGTGCACTCGACGGCTGGGAGTCGGCTGCTGAATGTCCGAGCGCGAGAGGCCATCTCGGTCGGTCAGCTCAACGTTGAGCTGAACGACCCAGCTATGTGCGCGCGTCATCGCCATCACTCGTGGCTGTCTGTGACGTAATCCGCGACGCTGGGACCGCTGATACGCCGACGGCCTTCAGCTGCCCCCCGGCGCTCGACGAACGTGACCGTCTCATCGAGCGGCGCCCGCTCTGTTCGGGCGTAACCCACCGTGACGTCCTCGAACCCGATCGACATGCCACAGAAGAGAATGAGCTCGTCCGGCGGTGACACGACCTCCGCAACGGTCTTGCGGTAGACCGACCACGCCATTTGCAGGCAACTGTGTAGCCCTTCGGCGCGCAGCAGCAGCATGACTGTCTGCAGATACATGCCGACGTCTGCCCACTGGGGTGGGCCCAGGTCGCGGTCGATGTAGCAGAACAGGGCGGCGGGTGCGCCGAAACAGTCCCAGTTCGCGGCAGCTGCCCGCTGGCGTGCCTCCATGTCCTCGCGCGAAATGCCGAGTTCGCCGTAACGCTCCCTGCCGAAGGCGGCTCGGCGCTCGCGGTAGGGGGATTTCAATGCGGACGGGTACATCTCGTATTCGCGCTCGTCCCAGGGGTCGCCTGCGGCCACGCGCTCGCCGGCGAGCTTCTTGAGCTCGGCGAGCGGCGCGCCGGTCAGTACGTAGGAGTTCCACGGCTGGAGGTTGGATCCGGACGGGGACCAAGCCGCGGCGGCGAGCACGCGCTCCAGCACTTCCTTCGGGACAGGCTGGCTGGTGAATCCACGTACCGCCCGTCGGCTCGTGACCGCTTCATAGACGTTCAAGATTGCCTACCTCCAGGTCTGCTGTGCTGACCATGTCTACGGCCGTTCAGCTCACGGCCGTGGCATTCGATGCTGGATAAACAGGTCTCGACTGACCGGCGGATATGTGTCGATATGTGTCAGCCCACGCGAATCCCTCCGCTGCACAGGCTCAGGCGGCATTGCGTGCCAGCCGTAGATAGATCGTCCTACGACAAATTAGACCAGTCAAATGAACGCAGCGGTTGTTGGCAGCATTGAATTGTGTTTGCAGTGTTCAACCGTCAACGGGATCGGGGCCAGAGTATGGCTTGCGGATTGCGGTGATGAGTAAGACGTTCTGGGCTTGGGTTGGCCCGCGACGAGATCCCTTGGTCTTTTAGGATTTTCCGCAATGTCGCACGGCTGATGTCGGCGATTGCGTTGATCCGCAACACATACCGAATCTTCGACAAACTCCACGTCGAGAACGGCCTGCCCAGGTCTCGGGGCAGCGCCGGGCGATCTGACCGATCCGCTCACGCGTCGCCGGATCAGTCCCGCTCGGCCTGCCCCGCTCCCTGCGACGAGTGCAAGCAGATACGGAACTCGTCGCACTCGGACTGCTGATCGATCGTCGCGACGAACTTGGCCGCGACCGTGCGGCCAGCGCGACCAAATGGGCGTCGACCGGGACGGTTTTGCGGCCGTTGCCGGTGGCGAACACCCGCACCTGCGCCGACGGTTCGCCGGACGAATCGGTGCAGTGCACCTGCGAATCGACACCATCGAGCAGGCGGTGTCATTCGAGGATTATCTGCCGGTTCGCGGTTTCGCTTCCTTTGAGGGGCAGCGCAATAATGTGGGGCGATGGTCGAGGGTCACCACCCGGCATGTCGGGTGTCGTGGCTGGAGAAGTGGACCCGAACGACTCACACCGTGAACGGCCTTCCCGCACACACCTCCAACACCGTGCTCTTTGCGATCGGGCGATGGCCTGACGCTAATGCTGACGAACCGGACGTGACGGTTGAACCGCATGTCACGGTTGAGTACAGCTACGACGGTAAGTCGGACGCCCCAGCCGCGCTGTGGCAGGGCTTGGTCAGTTTGTCCCGCAAGTATCTCGAACCGCGCCTTCTCGACGAGATCCTCGATCGCGTGCGCCAGGGCGAACGGGTCCGCGTCGTCGGCGGCCTCGTCGACGTGGATCTCGAAGGCTTTCACACCCTGATAGACAAGAAGAGGCCGTTCCGCAGGTGGTCCGAAGTACTGATGACGGACGAGCCTGACAAGGTCCACCTTTCAGTCGCCAAGGGATTCGATGGCGGATGGTTCTTTGACAAGGATCGACCCAACGCGATATTGCTTCCGCGTGTTTACACCGCGCTGACTTCCGAAGAGGACAGGGCACGCGTGGCCGAATCAGCGCAAGATCCCTGGTGGCTGCGGTGGGCATCCTCGCGGTCCTCATCCTCATCGTGGTCTTGGTCATCGTCTTCTTGTGATCAGCCAGGTCATCTTCGCCCGTTGGGCACCACTTGTTCGAGTGGGTGCTGGTAGTTCTGGTGTGTGGTGTTGGATCATGTTGTGGCCGAGTTGGATTCGTTGATGTTGCGGATCAGAGACCAGGTAATCGGCTTGTAGCTGATACATGAAAGCCTTTGCTGTATTGCGGAAACGGCGAAGGCGATCCCGGTCGGGTGGTCGTCGCGATTGTGGATTTGGCCGCGAGCGCTGCCGTTCTTTACGTCGAAGACCACTTCGGGGCAATCCGGCCGTGTCACAATCATTGCTGTGCGGTACGACACGAGGGTGTTCACGACCAGAGCGCATATCCACCTCGCCATACCTGCCTCGCTCTTGATCGTCGCGCTCGCGTCCGCCTGCAGCGATAACTCCGTCAATGAAGCCACCCTCTGTGAGAGCTTCAGCAAGGTGCACGAGAAGGTTCGTCCCTGCGACTTTCCCGCTTGTCTCCATGTGACCATCAGCACGAGTGCCCTTGCCGACGAGGCGTCACGGTACGAAGGCCGTGATCAGGATGGCGTGCACAAGGATGCCGAGCGCCTGCAGGCAGTTGCCGACCGCTACAAGATCACCGCTACCGGTCCCACACCCGATCCTGTGCCCCACAGCGAACTCAATGCCGCGACAGTAACGGTCAGGAACCTGTGTCATCTGACTCCGTTCGGCAGCCGTTAACACTGCAACGGTTTCCACGTGTGAGGATGGCTTCGTCGCCGGTAGTGGCTGAGTCGGGCTTGGTGTTGTCGCAGTGGCGCCGAGGGCGCGGAACGCAACCACCTCGCCGCGCGCCGTCTTTCCGACTGAGAAATCGGGCCCGGCACCGGTATTCGGGTGGTGCAGGTGGTGCAGCGGCTCGATATGCAGGGGCGTTTGGACGTGGTCGACGTGCAGCAGGGCATGCTCGATCACGTGGTGCGCCGGACGCAGCGGCTGGAGACCGTCGTGCCGATGCCCGCGAATTACCGTTTCCGGCAGCGTCTTTCGACGCGGTTTACCTGGCGACCGCGCTCGGGGGAGTCCCATGAGGTTCCTTCACTGTCCAGAACAAGGTGTGTCCGCTGGTTCCTTCCGGGACGAATTCCTCACCGACAACCGTGAGACCAGCCTGCGTGAGCCAGGATCGGTAGGTAGCGGCGTCGGCCTGACTCCACCACATGGTTGCGTCTCCGCCGAGCCAGTTGGGATCGATTCCCGTCCAGGAGTCGTGGCCAGTGGTGGTGACGAACCATCCGTTCGGCCGCAGCCACTCGGCAATTCTGGTCAGTAATAGGGATTGCTCGTCCAGTGGCATGTGGATGAGTGCGTAGAGACAGACGACGGCGTCGAACGACCCCGGTTCGAAGTGGATTGTCGCCGCATCAGCACAGATGAATTCAGCCGTCGGAACAAGCGCACGGGCCTTATCGATTTGAACGTCGCTGATATCGACGCCGATCACCCGGCGGCCGCTGCCCGCCAGCGTTCGGGCGACCGGCATTCCGGAACCGCAACCGAGATCGAGAACAGTCCCCGCAGCAACGACGTGCCGATCCAACTCCCTCAGCCATGCCTCGTACTTGGTGCCACCGCGGAATGCCTCGTCGTAGCGGTCGGACAGCGCGTTGTAACCCCGTCGGACGAGTTCCTTCGGATCTTCTTCGATCATTCGCGCATCCTGTCATCACGCATCGGTCAACGCCGCAGGCGCAGGAGTCGGATTCGAGGCTCGGTAGAACAGGTGTCAGAGATCGGGCTTCATCGCAAGCATTCGCTTCCCGTGCCGTTACCCCCTGTGCCGTAGCCAATGCGGACTGACTCCCAGCGCCGCGGCCTAGGGGAGATGGCTTCTGGCGCATGGTGGTGGGGCCACCGCGCACCGCGGCGTGCTCGAGCAGTGTGCGCATCAGCGGCGGGGAGATCGGCTGCCATCGGATCGTGTGTCCCTTCTCGTGCAGACGCACCAGACAGTCTTCGACGTTGAGGTTGTCGACCGCCAAATGCAGCAAACTTCCTCTGCGGCAGGCAGTTTCGATAAGAAGTCGCACGATCAGAGCATCGAGGGGTCTATCGTTGCCCCTGGTTGAGGCGATACGTCCCAGATTGTGAACCTGGTCGATGGTCAGCGCGTGCCGTGGGGGTGTCGGTTGTCTCGGCCGCGGAACATGCGTCGACGGATTCTTCAGCGGCGGAGCGGAGCGCCTTCTTCGGTGCTTTGGCGGATATCTGAGTGCGCACGTTCAACGATGCTTGTCGCCGGATGATCTTCGAGCGAGGGGGACGATGGGCAGGGTGGAAACTGCACGCACTGTGCAGAACTTTGTCCATATGTCAGTGCCTGTCCCAGGCCAGCTCGAGACTGCCCTGCACAACGCCGCGATGCGGATGGCAAATACCGGGGACTCCCGGCACGGCAAAGTCCTGCAGGCGTCGGCCGCATCGAGTTTCGGCAGCTCCCTGATCTTGCTGCCGGACCTGGCCAACGGGATCTCGTCGACGCAGTTGACGAGCGAACACACACCGCCAGCGAAGGCGCCCGACAAGATCCCGGTTTGCAGTTGTTCACAGGTGTCCCGCAGATCCAGAGGTCCGCCGATCCGGAGAAATCATGTCCGCCAGCCTGGAGCGACATATCCGCCCAGCCGGATTATTACGTGTTCGCGAGCATGTACCTCGCCCTCTGCGGCATCTACGGCGGATCCACCCGACGCCCTGCCTTGTTTGCACAGGCCTGCAAATCTCGGCAGTGGCAGCGGCATACTCTGATCGATAGCATGAAAAGGACTGCACCATGAGCCGCTTGCTCACCAAAACCCTTGCCACAGTGACACTTACCGCCGCCCTCAGCGGAGTCGCTGCGACTCCCGCGATCGCCGACACGCCGACACCCGGTACCGGATCCTCGCTCATCCAGACCGGCTCCGCCGGACTTCAATCCGGTTCCGCGGCGGTCATCAACCCGCTCTACGCATTGCTCTGCGCCCTCGCCACCGCCAGTTCGATCTGCCACATCGGCCCCCTGTAGAACGTCGAGCGCCGGCCCGCATCAGCGTGCCGGCCCGCAATTGCTTTGCGTTGCTACGCAAGCTCGGCCTCGATCGACCTCGTCGGCGCACCTACTCGAGGATCGCTGTCGGCTGCCGTAGACACTCGACCCTCGGTTCCCTCGGCGCGGCCATGCTCCTCGACTGAACAGCCGCGCCTGCGATCGCTGGTCGCGGCGTTCGATCCCACCAGCCGTGCAGACCTGTCCTGCGCAGCCTGCCATGCGCCAGGGCCTGGGACTGACCACCTTCCCTTCGGCAACGAGTTGGCCGGCCGGATCCGAGCCGGACTGTCCAGCCCGGTCCGCGCCGCAAAACGATCACACTGGTTACCGCTGCGATGCCCCAGGATTCGCCGAGGCCAGCTGAGAGCGCCGGTTCGATTCCCGGCGGCTCTCACTTCGATCCTCAACCCTCGCGGCTCCACATCCCACTCTGCACGACCCAGATTCCGTGGGCGCCTTGGGTTGCCGGCTGGCTGAGGTTCAAGCCGACCTTGCCGCCATCGCTGTTGGTGACGAAGACGATCGTGGGGGCGTCGCCGCTAGTTCGGACGTTGGTCCAGCCGAATCGGTTCTGCACGAAAGTCTTTGCGACTTGAATGCGGTCCAGCCGCCAGGGCTGGTGGCCGCTGTCGACGGCCTTCTGCAAGTCGGTGATCTGCTGTGCACCAAGGCCTTCGCCGCCGAAGGGCGTCCCTGACGGTGGGTACGAGCTAGAGTTGGGCTGCGTCGATGCCGATGTAGTGGGTTGCGGGGCAGGGGATTCCGCCGAGGGTGTGTTCGGGTCGCCGCTTCCTGACAGTGGAGATCCATCGCCACCACTCGACTGGGAGGGACCGGCGCCATTGCCCGACAGAGAAGGGGTGCTGGCAGCCGGCGAGGAGGGTGCGGCGACCACGGTCGATGCCGTCGTCGACGACTGGCCCGTCGGCGTCGACGTAGTCGTACAGCCACTGATCGCCGCCGCGGAGGTGAGAATGACGAGAACTGCCGCCGTGACTTGCCGATTGAGCAGGGCGCGAGCGGACAGACCGCGACCAGGGATGGTTTTGTACATAGAACTCCTCGATTAGAAACAGGATTCCGACTGCGGCTCGAAAGGGACCGCGGCCTTTTTGTCGTGCACCCGACCGGGATCGTTAGCTGTTCCCAACAATTACCGAGAAATATATGCCACAGCTCGATAGCGCGAGGCCCAGCGAGTTGTCGGCCTCTCCGGTCATTGAAGGATAGCCACCCATGGGCTTCGACCGTTCTCGTGGGCGGACTGTCATCGCTGGCGAGGAAGCAGCTCGACGGCAGGGCGATAGCGGGAATTCGGATCTGGACTCGTCGATGTCGAGGACCCAACGTGTTCGGCGGCGAGGGTGACTACCGCGAGTTCGAGAGCTTTGGTCAAGCCGGGCGCGGCATTGCCCGCAGTCCCGATGAGTCGCGCGCGGGTGTCAGTGAAGACGAGGCGTGCCTGCTTACGGGCCTCATCCATGGTCTGCAAGGGCCGATGATCAGATCGCTTACCAGTGCCCGTCAAGGCGCTGCGATCGGTACTTTGGTCGAGCGCAATACCCGCTGGCTCAAACACTTACGGCTGGTCGGCGGCAACGAGGATCCTCGCTGCCGTCATTCGCAGTGACCGCCGCGAATCACAGCGTTTCCACCCTGGTAGGGGGGAGGTGGCTGAATTTGCCCTCCCCAGGTTACACATGTGTGCGGGGCATAAACATATACCGGACCCGCGTAGGTAGTGTAATTTCCTTGGTCGATGTGAATATTGCTGGGATCAGCGCTGGAAGAAATTTCGGCCATCATATGAATGGCTGCACCGGGTTGGTCTCTAACGGTCGCAACGCAATTCCAGCCATCCTTGTAAGTAAGAAAGACTGTGCCGCCCTGGAGATCCGCGTGATCGATGACGGAGTAGCCGGCGCCGCACACGCCGTTGTAGGATGCAGCTGCTGCGGTGCCGGACCCTAGCGCCACTGCGCCACCCGCCAATGCTGCAGTAGCTGCCACAGAAACTGCAATAGCGTTTCCGCTTCTCATATCAACTCCGATTTTCTGAGCGTGTCATTGCCTCGAGGCGCCCCGTACTCTACGCAGCCGATAGATCGAAAATATCCGCATTTATGCGGATATGCTGCGCCGACTTCCGATCGCAGCGCCCCGTTTCGGGCGCCCACATGCCTTGCACTTGTGTTGGGGCACTTGATAGTTGGCGCTGGGCCTGGCGTGCTGTCCTTTCAGAGGTGCGCTGCGGCGGGTCGCCGAGCTACTGGCACTCGGCAGCGACCCGGTTCCCCCGCGGGCTGTGCTGGAACGCGCCTGCGGCGGATATCTGAAAGCACACGGGCCCAGCGGATCCCGGGCCAGCGCGCTGACCAACTCCGGCATTCCTTTCCAGGTGAGCGTCACCGGCGGCCGCGGGCAGCTCACCCCGCTATCCGCTACGTTACCGAAACCGGTTCGCAGCACGGCGAATTCGGCACTCGCTCGCCGCCCAATGCGCCGCGATCCGGGGACCTCGCAGCCTGGTTGCCGAGCAACGATGCGACGACGACGAAACTGCTGCGGTCGTTCATCTCGACGCTGTACCCCGATCCGGCGAAAGTCGCCGCACACCATCGCTTCGCCACCTGGACTGGCATCGTCCACCACGCCGACGCACCGCACCATCCCACGCGTCTCGAGGTAAGCGGGCCGAAACATGTTGCGGAGGTGGACTTTACGCGTCTCATGAATTTTGACGAGTCATGGCCACCGCCACCTGAACTCGTGACTGAAGGTCTAGTTTTGCAAGAATGCTGGACACGTGCGACTGCACAGTGCGTGGTGACAAGAACATGGTGGTCGCGATATCGGAGTTGGAGCATCCCTGTGCTACCAGGTCGGCGACTTTGCGTTCGGCCGGTGTGAGCGCCGCCCAGCCGGACTTGGGGCGATTGCGAGGTCCTCGCCGTCCTCGACGAATCCCATACTCCCGTAGGCGCGCTTCGACTCGTGCGATATCCCACTGCGCACCTAATCCGGTATACCTCTCGATGGCGTCGCCGAGGGCGGCCCTCGCCTCGTCGAGGTGGCCGGACATCGCAAGCAGAGCGGCCATGTTTTCGTGTGCCTGCCCCTCGTACCACGGTCGACCCGCTTCTCGGAACGATCGCGCGGCCTCGCCCAGCAGGGCGGGTCGGTTCTCCGCCAGCCCGCGGCACAGTGCCGCAGTGCCGTGGCGGCTGTGTGTCGAGTAGCGCGATGCCAGCTCCTCCGCCGCCGAGGCGACCTTGTCGGCGACATCGCTGCGCCCGGTGATCACTGCCAGCCGCACCATATCCGGGTACAGGTGATGGATCGTGGCCGCGTTCGGGCCCTCCGCGGCTTCAGCGCAGGCGTCGACCATCGTCTCCAGCGCAAGGTCCGGTCGGTCGTGCGCTTCGTGAGCCAGGGCGTCGACCCAGGAGTGCACATGGCGATAGCCACGACTACCTACACGACGGTTCGGAGCAGGCGGCAACGGAGTAATTGTCAAGGTGCCGCGGTGAACGGCGATCAGGGCGACAAAATATTCCACTGCGGGCAGCTGGCCGAACACGTCCGGTGCGACTCGGCAGGACCGCAGATCGGTCATGGCATCGTCCCACCGGCCCTGCAGGAAGTGCAGGCGCGCCAGCTCGAGCAGAGTGGAGGGCAGTGGCGGATTCCGCGACAGCGAGCGCATCGGACACCCGCCCTTGCACGAAGCACGCGTGGGCCAGGAGCCACAGCAGCGAGTCGTGGGTCTGGTCTGGCCGACCGGCTACGGCAGCGTCTTCGGCCAGCGCCCGTTGCGCCGCCGCTTCGGCTTGTGCCGCCTCGCCGTTGCACAGCAGAGCACGCACGTGGCGCACCTGTAATGCGCTACCGCGCTCGGCGTCGAGCCCGACAGTGGCTTTCGCTCTCGTCAAGAGAATGACCGCAAGTTGCGGGGCGCGCGCCATCAGGGTATCGGCGACGTCGATCAGCCACTCCAACCAGTTGGTGTCCAAGGGTGCATCGCTGGCCCGCAGATAGGCCGCGATGCGCTCGACGGGGGCCTCCATCGACATCAGTATCCGTGCAGCCCGCCGCTGCAGTGTCGCGCGCGTGGACGTGGGAAGTTGCTCGGCGAGCACCTGACGAATCAGTTCATGCCGGAACACCAGCTCGTCTCCCGCACGAACCAGAAGGCCGGCCTCGAAGGCCGCGCTGATCACCGTCCACACATCGATGAGTGCGGCGTCGAGCACCGTGGCTAATTCGATCGCTTCCACGCCGGGGCCCAATGCCGCTGCCATCGGCAGGATCTGGCGTGCGGGCAAGGGCAGGAAGTCCAGTCTCCGCGCGATCGCATCGGTCAGTGATCGGGGCAGCGGCAGTGTGCTCGACCCGCCGACCGTGAAATCCCCTGATTCCGGTGTGATTTCGCCGAGCTCGATCAACTCGCCCCGCATCAACCCCGCCAGCAGTTCGATCACGTACAGCGGGTTGCCGCCGGCACCGGACACAAGGGCGGACAAGTGGGGCCCGGCGGGCGAGCCGAGTGCGATCTCGACCAATGCGGCCACTTCTGGCTCACTCATCGGGCCCAGTTGCAGGTGTTCGGCACCCCACGACGCGTACTGTGCGAGCAACGCCGACATCTCGCTTTCTCGCGGCAGGGGCCGGACGGCGACCACGATCACCAGCGGGATGCGTTGGGCGGCTTCGCCCAACCGCCGCAGCGTGAACAGACTCGACGAGTCGGCCCACTGGGCGTCGTCCAGGATCACCACGGTGGGCCCTGCCGCACGGCAGTAGGCTTCGGCCGCGGTGAGAAAACACTCGCTGGTAGCCAGTTCCCGGCTGAACTCGACCTTGTCGGTGGACGGGGCGGGGTACGCCAGTGGTATCGGCTTTCCTGAACTCGATGCGACCGTCCCGGTTGTTGGACGTATTGTTCTCATTGCCGCGAACGGAACGCGTTGTTCGAGTTCTCGTGTTCGGCCCCGCAGGACCTTCACATCCTTTGCCGCGGCCAGTTGTGCGAGTGCGGCAAGGAGCTCGGCCGAGTCACCGAAGCCACGATGCTGCGCCACGTCGACCGAGGACCTGATAGTGGGTGGTCTGTCTACCATTTCTCCCGCCTGGGCATTCACGCTGGACAGCGTTCTTCGTGTGGGACAGTGCGGCCATCGGTTGCACGCCGCCGGGCGTCGCCACAATCGGCGGCCGATTGAGGTACCGCGGTGTCAGGCGAATGTCATCGCGCAGGGGCCGCTCGACGACGTAGGCGGCTACGTTGCCGACACTGACGGCCTCACCGATTTCCTTCTCGGACTACGGAATTCGTGAACAGCAAAACCATTGGGCAGCACCCGGAGACAGTTCGATCGGTCGAGCCGTCCGAGTCCTGCCCGGGATCGGCGGCAGGGTATCGGCTCTGCGACTTTGTTCCGCAAGGCAGTAGACCGTTATTGGGTCTGCGGCGATCAAGGGTTTCCTGATTTACTGGTGGTCAGATTCTTGTCACTGTTCGCGCGATAGCTAAGTTGGCCGTCGACGTGGCGTCAGGCTGTGCGACGGCGACAGATGCGTAGGCTCAACGGTTTCGGCTACTACGACATCACTCGCTTGCCGAGAGCGTCACGAGCTTCTCGGTCGTCATCAATCCGACGGCACGCCCGCCTCGGCGGCGACCTTGGCGCGTGTGCGCGAGTTGCGCACGACCCGAAGGCTACCCACCTCCAAGGCGACGAAGACCACGATGTACTGCAGGCCGCTGACAAGCGGTACCTGGTCGACGGGCAGGGTGTAGGCGAGCACGACCCGCACCACCGCGTCCAGGATCAGACCGACACCCCAGATCGTGGAGGCCCACGCCATAGCCCGCCGGAAAGTTCTCGAACGCTCCCAGCAGATTTCGACGCGTTCGCGCATCGCTCCTGTGGTCAGTGTGCGCACCATCTGGAAATAGAACGGGGTCCGCAGCAGCGTCGCGCACATCCACAGGCCGACGATCGCGGTGAGCCAGCCGTCCTTGGCGAGAACGAATCTGGGGCTGCCGGTAATGAACGAGGCTGCGAGGCTGAGCCCAATGATGCTCATCGTGAACAGCGCCAGCGCATCGACGCGACGCTGAGTAGCGACCGTCCATGAGGCATGGACGGCCGGTGGGATCACACCGAGGGTGACCGCGAGCCATTGATCAACCCCCGCCGCGCGCAGCCCGTAGTACAGGGCGATGGGCGCAACGACATTGATTCCGATATTGATGATTGCGGTGCGCCGAGGATCGGGTGATGTGACGTCACGGTTCGGCACCGTCGGTACGGATGAATTCATCGGATGTCCTACACACTCGGCGGAATTCGTTTCCTGACCGAAGCTACGGACGCCATCGCATGCCGGATATCCGGCTGGCACTCCATCAGGGTAGGGGTAGCCCCACCTTGCTCCGGGACCGAGGGCCCCTGCGCAGGGCACTGATGTGGGTCACACTCGAGGAGACCGCGGGGCGGGGCGCCCCGATCAGGCCAGACGAAAGCGTCGTCGACAGCGGCCGACGAACTCGGCTGGCACAAACGAGGAGGTCGGAATGCGACAGGCGCGTGCTTGTATTCGGGCCCTCTGCTGCGGTCTGGCTCGGTTCGCGCTCGGTCCCCTCGAAGTACTCGCCGCCGCGACCCAGCTCCTGGCGATCGCCCTGGCTTGTATCGGTTTGATCTTTTTCTTTCCGCCCGTTGTCGAGCGCACTCGCGTGGTGACCAGTCTGGCGCGCCGGTTGTCGGGCACCTGGTCGCGGGTGCCCGTCGCCGATCCCTACCGCGCGGCACCGCGAACAGCGGTGCGCGGTGCGGACACCCGTTTCCACGCCTCGGACGGCACGGTATACCCGACGGCGCGAACAGCCGCGTTCGCGCTGCGTTCCCGTTGGATTTGGACCGATCCGGCGACCTGGCGGGACCTCGTGTGGACGCTGGCGGATCCGATCGTTGGCGGTGCGCTGGCGATCGCTCCGTCCGCGCTGATCGGATCAGGGGTTGCCATGCTCGTGCTGCAGCCGGCGGTCGTGGTGGGTACACCGATCGTCGCGTTGGTGGCGGGCTTGCTATGCATGGTCGCGGGTGTGCTTCTCGCACCGAGAATGCTCATGCTGCATGGAAAATGGACTCGGCTGCTGCTTGGACCGGCCTCGGAGGCGGCGATCACGCGGGCAGTCGTGTGGCGTCGCCGGTTCGGAGTCGGGCTGTTGTCCAGCATCCGATGTCTGGTCATCGGTGTGCTGTCGCTGCTGGCTCCGCTGCTGTTGCTGGTCTGTCTGCTGGCGGTGGTGCTCACCGGACCGGTGGTCGCCATGTGGGCGGTGGCATGGGCGCGATGGCTGCCCAATATGTTCCGGCAGTGGGGAATCGGCTGGTTCGGTCGCGAGCTACCGCGGCCTTACGCCTGCGATCCGCGGCGACCGACGATCGCGGGCGACGGCGCGGTTCCGCCCGCAACTGGATGGGCTGGGCTCGTCGCGCGTGCGCGCAACATGTGGTTCGATCCCGCGACCTGGCGGGATCTGCTATGGCTGGCTTGCCAGCCGCTGGCCGGGCCGCCGATGCTCTTGCCAGTGGCATCGATCGGTTACGGCCTGTGGGGTCTGACACTGCCGGTGCTGCAGGCTCCTCTGGGCACGACGCTGTCGCCCTGGTACGGAGAGCTCTTCGGGTCGGTATGGGCGGCAATTATTGTCGGCCCAATCCTGATTACAGCCGGTTTCGTGCTGGCTCCGCCGCTGCTGCAACTGCACGGGCGTTGGTTGGGACTGCTCCTGGTTCCCACAGCTCACGCCCGGCTACGGTCGGAGCGGGAACAGCTCGCGGTCCGGATCGAGCAGCTCACCGAAACTCGTACGGCCGCAACGGACACACTCACCGCGGAACTGCGTCGCATCGAACGGGATCTGCACGACGGTGCGCAGGCTCGCATGGTCGCGGTCGGCATGACCCTGAGCACGGTGGAAGTCCTGATCGACCGCGATCCCGTCGCCGCGAAAGCCCTGGTGGCACAGGCGCGCGACACCTCCGCGGCGGCGCTGGCCGAGCTGCGGGGATTGGTCCGCGGTATCCACCCACCGGTGCTGGCCGAGCGAGGTCTTGTCGATGCGATCCGCGCGCTCGCCCTCGACAGCCCGATACCGGTTCAGGTCGACGCCACCCTCGACACGCCGGTGGACGCCCCGGTGGAATCCGCCCTCTACTTCGCCATCGCCGAAGCGCTGACCAATGCTGTTCGTTACTCCTGTGCCGACCAGATTCTGATCGGCCTGCACGAAGCCTCTGATCTGCTCCGAGTCACCGTCCATGACAATGGAGCAGGGGGCGCCGACCCGACGCGTGGCAGCGGACTGCGTGGCATCGAGCGTCGCCTCGCCAGTTTCGACGGTCGCGTGATTCTCACCAGTCCGCCCGGCGGCCCGACCGTCGTAATATTCGAAGTGCCACATGGACACCGGACCGCGGAGCGCTAGTGCGAATCGTCCTCGCCGAGGATCTCTTCCTGCTCAGAGACGGCATGACCCATCTGCTCGAGGCGCACGGATTCGAGGTGGTCGCCGCCGTGGCAACGGGTCCGGAATTGCAGAAAGCCCTGCGGGATATCACGTTCGAGGTGGCGATCGTGGACGTTCGTCTTCCCCCAACCTGCACCGACGAGGGGTTACAGGCTGCACTGCAGGCTCGCCGAGAACGCCCCGGCCTCCCGATTCTGGTCCTGTCCCAACATGTCGAACAGCTCTATGCCCGTGAGCTTCTCGCGGACGGCACCGGCGCGGTCGGCTACCTGCTCAAGGATCGAGTCTTCAACGCAGACCAGTTCATCGACGCGATCCGCCGCGTCGCGTCCGGCGGCACCGCCATGGACCCCGAGGTGATCGCCAAACTTGTGGCCACTACCGCCACCCGCGATCACCCCCTGGCCACCCTCTCGCCCCGAGAGCGAGAAGTCCTCGCCCTCATGGCCGAAGGCTGCTCCAACACTGCGATCTCCGCCCGCCTCTTCATCAGCGAGGGTGCGATCGGTAAACACACCGCCAATATCTTCACCAAACTCGGCCTCACCCAATCCGATGACACCAACCGCCGAGTCCTCGCCGTCCTCACCTACCTCAACAACTGAGACGGGAATATCGCGCGTGCATCCAACGGCAGCAACCATCCCCCACTCGGCACGTTCCCATCGGCGGAAGTCGATCTGGGATGGGTGACCAGATCCCTGACACGGTATTGAACCCCGCGCGCTGGCGCCGGTCTGCTCTCATTTTGTTATCGGTGGGACGACGAGCGGTGGTATCGAGGGGGATCGCCGTCCCTCGCGCGGCTTCGGCGTCGTCGCTGTCACCGCGCACGGAAGGTGGTGTGGGCGTCGGACTTTCAGTTCGACTCCACGACCGACGGACGGGCGGTGAAGATCGCGTCGATGATCGACGAGCACACCCGGGAATCGCTGCTGCACCTGGTGGAGCGTTCGATCACCGCCGACAAGCTCGTCGCCGAGCTCGAAAAGGTGTTTACCACCAGTGGCGGCCCGCCGAGAGCGCTGCGGATGGACGCAGGAAACGGGCCATCTCAGCGGGATCAACGCCGCTCCCGTGTCGCTTCGAACTACTGTCTGGCCTGGGTGATCCATCCGAAAGAGTGGCCGACGATCGTGCCCGGTTATCGCGCCGCATCTCCTCGTTCCGGTTTGCCCGGGCCGCTCCTGTCAGCGACCCTCATCGGTGCACGCTCCACCAAACCGAGCGGGCATTGTGCGCGGAAGTTGTTCGACGGCAGGCGGGTCTGACCGCAGACACCGCATCCTGATCCGCCTGCCTGGCATCCGAAAAGCCGCAACAGGCGACCTGGCCATCACGGCCGTCATAGGCGCTGGGAGCGTCGTCGCACTCGACCAGGATCAAATGTGGTCGGCGGAACGGAGCTGGGGGAGCACGAACGCCACCACACAGCCCGGCTATCACGCTGCCAGGTAGGCGATTTCAGTGACGCTCGAAATCATCATAGCTGTGCGGTCACTCCGTCATTGCTCCGATCCATGTTCAGCGACAATATCCTCGAATCTTCGCCGATACGCTTCGGCGAGCGCATCTGACTCCGCCAACAGCCAGTCCAATTGGTCGACACCGATCGGATTGTGCAGGCTGATCACTGCTCGTAGGTCGGCGATCTGCCTCGTGACCTCGAGCTCGCCGAGATCCCAGGCGCCGGTTTGAACAGCATCGTCGTTCAACATTCCCGCTAGGGAATAGGAGGCGACAAGGACATTGAAGCACCGAGAATCGCTCAGGTCGGGCTCGTTCCACGTCCGTATCACATAATCCGCGATCGAGACCACGTCCATGAGCCAGGCCGCGAGACCGTCGGGTTCGTCGCACGGCCAATCGTCCGGGCAGAGAATCTCGCGGAATCGTGCGGCCAGGAGGTCCGGATCAGTCCGGGGCGGACCGCCGACCGCTCGGGCCCGACAGAATTCCGTTGAGTCATCGATGAGTTGCCGGAATCCGGGTACCTCACGGTCCGTCCACTCGTCGTGCGTGAGGGCGACCGCTCGGTTCAAGCACGAAGTGGCGACGAGCGCCCGCTGGAACGTGGTAGCCCGGTCCACCAGACTTTGTGCGAGGTCATCATCGAACATGCCGACTGTCTCCTTATCGTGTTCGACTATTCAAGCGGCGTCGACGGATACGGAACGGATCACCAAGGACATTCGTGATCGGGTTGGGTTGTTTCTCCTGAAAAACGGAATCATTGTTCTCCGGAAGGTCGTTCGAGGCCGCGTTGGGCTTTGGCCGAGCGGCGCGCTTGGGGCCGCTGCCGCCTTCGAAAGGGTTGTCGGCGGATGCGCGGGTCATGGCCAGCGGATGGTGCACCTCGACCCGTTGTTCGACCTGGCCGGTTGGAGGCCGCGATCGAAGAGGCGTTGCGCTCGAGCGGTTCGCCGAGCGGATACCGTGCCCACTAGGTCGTGTCTCCTAATGATTTGAGCCATTCCACGATGAGGGCCAGGACGAATCCGGCGCGGTAGGTGATGGCCAGCTTGTCGAAGCGGG